>RFJB01000052.1 GCA_003695045.1 Candidatus Woesearchaeota archaeon
ACTATTGCAAACAGGATTAGCTCTTCTATTCTGAGTCCGACAGCGTTGATTGCCCGTTTGAGGTAGTTCGTCATTTTTGAAGCATGCCTGATCGCTTTCCATTAATCACTTTCCACTACTCACTTTCCAGATTTGCCGGTCTGAAAGTGAACTCTATGTTCACGGAGTAATTAAGCGTGACGCTTGAGTTGAAAACCCTCGGGGAGGAAGCCCTGACAACTACGCGCTTCTGCATGCCGGGCACTATGAGGAAATCGTTGTCCGAGAAGGATATGAACTCGGAACCGTTGCCAAGGGCTCTGATTGTCACCCGAGCAGGGAATGAAGCGGAAACATCAACGCTCTTGGAGGCGGAACTGCGAGGCGGAAGAGTTCCAAAGTTTAGCTTGTCCGAGCCGGCAGCAAGCCCTACAACACGCCCGAACCTGAATTCTGCGGGAAGCGTGTAAACAACAGTTCTTTCCATAGTGACAGAATACCAGAGAAATGCTATCGAGCCGGCAAGCATAACGAGAACAACGGCAAGCGCAGCGCTTCTCCATGAAAGCCCCTTAAAAACAGGGTGTTGCGTGCGCGCCGGCCTGATGTGTCCTGAAAGTTTTTTTGGAGGCATGAAGCAAACCCGAACCTGATTTTATCGCCTGAAGCGATTTTTGCTATTTAAAGCAGTTACAGTAATTCCAGACATTCATTTAAATAAGTGTTTCTATCCAAATGTTTCGCAGCACAACTCCAAAAGATTATCCTGACTGTTTTATTTCCAGATTGTTTTATTTCCAAATTGTTCTCTTTCTGAACCACTCTCTTTCTGAACGGCTTTCTTTCCGGATTATTTTCTGCGCTTGAACATCCAGTAAAAGTCAAGCAGTATAAGAAGGAGCACCAGGAATATGAGCAGGTTTGAGAGCGTCAGGAGAGAAGATATTGAGAACAGCCCTCCCGAAGCGCCCGATTCCGGGCTTTCAGAGGACTCAAGCAAACCCTCCTGCGCAGGACCTCCGCTGACAGCACTATTGTCGGGCTGCGCGTCGGAAATCTCAACCGAAATGTTAAAGCTGGTTTCGCCGGAATCCGAACCTGAAGACGCCAAAGCGCTGAGAGCAGAGAACTTCAGTTTTCCCGTTCCCAGAAAGCTTGCAACACCTCCGGGGGGCACGCTCGCCGCGTCAGTGTCAATGTAGGCAATAAGCGTGCCTGTTTCAAAGGGGCCGAGCTCCAGCGGAGCAGTGCGGATAACGCCTGCGGCTTCATCGGCATTGGCTTTGGCATTCGCTCTGGAATTAGAAGAGGACCTCAGGCCTGGAAACGAAAGTTCAGCATAGACCGAAACCCTGTCGTTCCACTGGTTCTCAACAATCAGCGAAAGGGGTTTTATGCCCCCTTTGAAAACAGTCCTTGAATAGTTTTTAAGCGAAACGGCGAGCGTGCCCACCCTGAAACGGGCATCAGAGGATGCCTTTTTGCCATCATAGGAAAGAGAGGCAGAAGCAAAGTATTCTCCCGGAACAACACTGCTGGAATTGGCATTCCACACAATCTCAAAGTCGTGGGACTCCTGGCTCGGGATTGGCACAGGACCCGCCGAGAGAACATCCACAATCTCAAGGGATGAGTCGTATATTGAAAGGGTAAGAGAAGCGCTGGAGATGTCCTTCTCCCCCAGGTTCTTCGCCCGCGCAAGGAAGTGAACCGGCTCGCCGTAATTCACATTAGGCGCGCCGAGAGAGAGTTCAGCATAGAGGTCCGGATAAGGCACAAAAATAGTCACCTTATGAAAGGATGCCGTCGCAATGCCCATGCTGCCTCCCGAGCCCCTTGTGGCTGCTTCTGTGACAAAAATCCTGAGAGGGTGGGGGCCTGGATCCGGATAAGAGTCGGGAAAGTTGATAATTGCCTTGAACGGAACGCGGGACTCATCAGGAATGTCTTCCAGAAGAGGAGGGTCAAAGGTTACATACTGCGCGAAATCGCCCTCGGCTGAAAGGGTGTAGTCAATCGTCTTTCCTGCATTTGTCCTGACCTGATATTCAAGAGTGTAAGAACCGCCCGGCTCGTAGGGGATGACGAGTTTGAAGTAGTTCGCGGGGTAAATAAGCCCCACAGCGCCAGCAGAGAATGAGAAAAGAGAAAACAAAGACAGGGAGAAAGAAAGAAAGGCGAGAGCAGCCACAGCCAGAACGAAAAAGCCACCTCTTTTCAAGTCGAACCACCGGATTATGAGCAATGCGAGCAGTCAAAGCAAGCACAGGAGCGCAATAAAGGACAATAAAGGCAGCAACGGCCGGAAGCGCCGTCGCAAACCATTATGCAAAACCATTGCAAAAGCAGAGCAAAAGAGCAAAAAACCAAAAAAAGCGAAAAAACAAAAGTAAAAAAGCAGGGCTTTAGTTGAGCGCCTGCGAAGCCATGAAGGTAAAGTTCACGGTCGTTGCGGTCTGGCTTGCATCAACGGGAATGAAAAGCCGGACTGAAATGTTAACCGTATCAGCATAGCTGTTCCCAGCAGTGCCCACTGCCAAACTCTCGCAGACCGGGTTATCGGACAGCGCCACGGTATTCTCGCCCGAAGCAAGGCCGATGGTGCACGAGCCGGCCTCAAAGTCCCTCACAGTATAATTGAAGTCGGGACTGGTTCCTCCGATGAACTCCGCTGCGGTAGCAGTGCTGTTAAAGGTAATGTTGAGCTTCACATTTCCATCATTCTGGAGCGTAATGAACTGGGCAACCTCGCTTCCGGACCAGTACACATTCGGGTCATAGTCGCTGTCCAGGATAGCGTAAGAGTTTCCGCCCGTGATTGAGCCCGTTCCAAAGTCAATCTGCCCATTCACAACATTAAGAGTGGTGTCCACTCCAATGGTAAGCGACACGTTGCCGGTTCCGGCGGCAGCGCCAGTGATGCCTGTGGCGCCAAGCTTTCCGAGTTTGTTCAAACTGATGAGCGTGCCTCCCAGAGAAATAACGATTGCCGTTACGAGCAGAAACGCGAGCGTCTTGTTTGATACCTCAATAGCCATGCCTATCCCTCCTGTGGAATTATTTTAAGTTTTATTTCGCCCTGACCGGTTGAAGCAGCCCCGGTCGGACTCCCCGCTGCGGAATCAATAACCCTGTTAGACAGAATCCTGAGCTTTATCTGGCCGGTTCCGGCATTTTGCGATGATTCAACCTGCGAAGGCGTAGACGCTTTTTTTATCTGGTCGTAAAGGGTCCAGCTGCTCAGAATTGAAACCAGAATAGCCAGGACAAGAAGCACAACAACCGTTGTTTTCGAAAAGTCATCATTTGCCATAGGCATCATCATTGCGAAAGCGTAACACAGCAATAAATATCCTCTGAAATGTAGTATATAAATGTTTCTGTCGGAAGAGCTGGAAAACCAAAAAAAATGCCCCGGCAAAGCCCCGGCAAAGCGTGAGAATGGCAGCAGAAGATTATGAGAGAGAAGGCGCAGGAAACCTGGGAGTCGCATAGTCCCGGGGATGATTGCTGAAAGAGTAGAACGAAAAGGATGCTTTGAGACGCGAAAGGAGCTCTGCAAGAGACGGCTTGCTCTCAAACACGTAAAACTCCACCGGCTCTCCCTTCACTTCGGCGAGATGCTCTTTGACGTCCTCCAGGGTTCCGAGAGAATCTACAAACCCCTGCTCTTTTGCTTCGGAGCCGAGCATTATGAAGCCGTCAGCATGCTCTTTTACCAATTCAATGGAAAGATTCCGGTTGGAAGCCACTTCCGAGATGAATTCTTCATGGATTAAATCAAGCTTTTTCTGGAAGAGTTCGCGCTCTTCATCGGTAAGATGCCTCCACGGGCTTCCCGCATCCTTCATCTCGCCTGCCACGAGGCGCTCATAAGAAACATTGTACTTTGAAAGGAGGCCGGCAAAGTCAAGATAAGAAGCGTAAACGCCTATGCTCCCGGTAATGGAAAGAGGGTTCGCATAAATCTCTTCGGCAGCAGAGGCAACCCAGTAAGCTCCGGAAGCGCCAACATCCCGGATGACTGCTATCGTGGTAAAATTCTTCGCGTTGAGAAACTTAATTTTCTGCGCTATCTCGTAGGACGCAACTGCAGAGCCTCCAGGAGAGTTTATATCAAACACGAAATCCGTGAAGCCGCGCTGGACTGCCGAATCAATCATTTGTATAACGTCCGTTGATGAAACGCCTGAATCAAACGACGAAACACCTGAATCAACCACAATTGGACCGTGAATTCTTATGAGCGCAACATTGCCGCTTGAGGAAGCGCCGGCGATAAGCGAGATGGCTGCGGAGAAAACATAAGCCAGAACAAAAAGGAATGCAAGTATGATAAAGGATGTGAGCCAGGGGCTTCTCTTTTTGATATCCTGGCTGGTTGCTGAAGAGGAAGATGGCTTGCGCGGCATAGTGGAAGGATTTGACGGCTTCTATTTAAAATTTGTTGAAAAGGACAAACCAGGCAGGAGAAAAGCATCCTGGATGTTTAGTGCAGTTAGTTAATGCAGCAGATTCACATCAGTTACCGACGAAAGACCTGCACGGTCTGTGGCTGAAATCTTAAATGACTGAACAGACGAGAGAGCAGAAGGAATGCCAAGAGAACAGAACAGGGAATTGCCGCGGGAATCCTCGGATGACGCGACGCAATCCCTTGCAGGGGAAAAGTCAAGCACGCCTACAGGATGTATCTGCACGCCGTCAATCGGGACGCCGAGTCCTGCATCAGTAACGTTGAAGACCAGCCGCGAGTTTCCGTTCTGAACCACTGAAACAACAGGAGCCCACGCATCATACTGCAGGGCAAAGGAAACAACTCTCAAGTTTCCGGCAACATCGCCTGCTTCAACCGAAATCCTGTTCAGTCCGGGCTCAAGAACGCCCGAATAAGAGCAGAGCCAGTAATCGTTTGACGAAGGCACCGGCTCTGAAGGGAACAAGTCCGAACGCGCGTTTCTGGAACAAGATTCCTGCCCGACAGGCAGGGCGTCGCCGTTAAGCACGACAGAAACAGAGCTGAGATTAATTCCTGAAAGCGAGTCGTCAAAGTAGATGGCAAAGGCATTCTGCTGCAGAATCTCGCTTTCAGGCGGAAATATTTTTACAAGGGGCTCCTGCCTGTCAATAATGAAGGACACATCTTCTGAAGCAGTGTTTCCCGAACGGTCGCGGACTGAAAAAGAAAGACGGTTTATGCCCTCGGAAGGATTCAGGTCTCCGGAAGAATAGGAGGAAGAATCTGAAATATCCCAAGAACATAGCAGCGAGCCCTCGGGAACTGAAAGGGAATCCGACTCAGAAGGCGAAAGCGGTTCGCAAACAGAATCTGCTCTCAGCAGCTGCGAGGAGTAACCGGCAGGAGAGTCAAGTGAAATCTCAAGAGAGTTCATATCAAGACCTGAGAGGGAATCATGAATTACTATTGATGCCTTCACCTCATAACCCATGATGAGAGAGCCGTCTTCCGGAGAGACAACCCTGATGAAAGGGGGTTCACGATCAGGAACGGGGAGGCGTGAAAGAGAGGGCTTCTCCGGATAGGAGTTTATGATGTGCCTGGCAAGCGAATAAGAAGCGGAATCATCAGAGAACGAATCTGAAGAGCGCATGAGGAAAACAAAACGGTCCTCATCCCATGCGGCGAAAGAGTATGAGGAGGCAACAGAGTAAAAGACAACTTCAGAATCGATAAGACGCGCAATGAACGAGCCGGAAAGAAGAGAAGGGTTAATTGTTTCGACAGCATTGCGCGAGTAGAACTCAAGAACAGAGAGCGAAATCTGGGATTCCTCTGAAGAAAGGGCGTAGCTGACTCCTCGCTTTGCGCCTGAGCCGGCAAACAAAAGCTCCTCTCTGGAGAGAGGGCTTTCACTAAATGAGAAGCCATTACGCAGGGACCAGCCCCTGACTCCCAAATCAGAAAATCTTTCCGAGTCCCATTCAGAGGGGCCGAAGAGGACAACCTTCCTGAGAAGGTTCTGGCCTGTAAAAGCGGAAACCACAAGAAGAGCGACAATCAGGAGGATGAAAGCCAGACCCAACGCAAACATCACCTTTGACTTTGATTTGAGAAAAACAAGGAGGAAAACAGCAAGGAATGCCGAGAATATTATGGCAAGAGATATTCCCAGACCGGAGAAAATATCAGTTATCCCAAAAGCGCCGAGAAGCCCTGAACTGAAATCGCCTGATTCTCTGAGCAGGGAAGCGTTAAATGACTTCTCATACGGCCTGAACGCGTCAAGGGAGGAGTTGGCAGGCGTCTTCTCAAAAAGACACGGCGTCTGCCTGCAAAGACCATTAACGCAGAGCGACAGGGAGCCGGCGCATGACGGCTCAGGGCAGTCAAGGGAAGAAGAACACAGGGCGTTAACATCAAGAGCGGGAAGAGAAAACACCAGTGCAGAAGCGAGCAGGACAAGAAAAGAGTTGCGCGCAGACGGACAGAACCCCATGATTGGACACCGATTTCGAGCATGCTTGATGGCGGGAAGATTACATTCTGGAAGTCGAAGACCATGAGGACAGGTCTATGGGAACTGCCTCTATGACTTTTGTGTTGGTAAAAATCTCTGTGAGGCGCTTCCCCCTGTAAAGCAGGAAGAGCGGCTCCAAAAACCAGAGAAGGTAAAACGGAAAGAAGGGGAACACAAAAAGGGAGCGAAGCATGCACCTGCCGAGTGTGAGGTTTCCTTTCTCAGAAACGACTTTGAGACGGAAGAGCATCATGCCGGGCGTCTGAGCAAGGTATGCCTCAAAAAAAGAGAAGTAAAAGAACGCTACAAGAGAGAACGCGAACATTATCAGAAGGGAGACGCCCTGAAGGTACGATGAAGAAGATACAAGGGAATAAAGTTCCGAGAATCCCTGCTTAGGAACAATCTGGTCGAGAACCCTGTTCAGTGGATAGGCAACGGTAAGGTTGATGAACAACAGGTCTGCAATAACGGAAAGGAAGCGTTTGAGCAAAGATGCTTCCACCATAGCCAGGCGTATGTTTTGGGCGGAAAAAACAGCGGATTTTGAAGACGACCTTCTTTTCGGAGGCATGAGCAATAAGGACGCGGGAGCATATAAAAAACTTGTGGCGCATGAGGCGGGAAAACAAGCGGGAAAAAGGTTGAGAAAGAAGCAAAACTCATCCGACTCATTCAGAAAAGGCATGGGAAAATGCATGATGCCTCAGCGCGCCGGCAAGGGCGGCAAACGCCGGAAACGGATGGAAAACAAATCCGGCATGGAGCATGCGCATAACAGCAGAGAGGTCCTCCCGGAAGACAGGGCTTCCGGCAAGAGTCCCCGAGAAGATTATCCGGGAAGCACCATTTGCCTTTGCAGATTGCAGGGAGAGCATTCCAACGGTTTCTGCCACAAGAGAGAAGCACGCCCTGGCAACATCAGAAGGAGAGTGCTTCTTTTTTGAATCTGAAGAAAGAGAGGCAAGATTGGATGCCGTGGCATCTGCAGGAAGCAGTCCTATGCCGGAACCGAGAATGTCGCCTATTGTAAGATTGCACCTGGACGCAACTCCCTGCATGGAAAGGCGCTCTATCTCGGAGAAAGAAGATACATTCAACAGGGCAGAAGCGAGCCCTGAAAGGGTTCCCCCTCCGATTCCCGTGCCTGAAACATGCTTTGAAGTCACTCTTCCTGAAGGCAACCTTGAAGCCAGAACCATTGCAGTGCCTGTGCCCACAGAAACCGCAAGAACCTTGTCACTCCTGACTCCAGTTCCTGAAAAAGCAGAATTGGCAAGCGCGTCAAACTCCGGAACATGGAAAACCGGAAAAGTCACGCCCATCAGTTTGATATTCGGCGGCAGAGACGCGGAGTTTCCTCCTGTAACGATGACTGATGAAACCTCTGCCAGCTGCGGGCCTGCAAGCGAAGACAGAAAGGAAGAAAGAGCATCCGTAAACTTTCTCCTGCTCCTGCCAGAGTAAGTCAAACCCAGGTTTCCTCTCTTTTCAAGAGCAGAGCGAAGAGGAACGAAATATCCCCGGGGGGACTTAACAACAGGGCATTCCTTTGAAGAAGGTTCGTGTTTTTTCAGGGAAGAACGGGAGAACCTGTAAAGCGCGCCCTTCCAGAATGTCGCTCCCATGTCAAGAACCGCGACAACATTATTGTTCTTCATTTCGCCAGCACGCATAATAATCAACCTGACCTGAAGTATCCCTTCCTCATGCCGAAGCCCAACGTCAGAACAAGAACTGCAGCCAAAGCAGGAACTGAAGCGGCAAGAAAAGAACCGGTGTTTATTCCTGCTGCGCTCAACGCGCCCATGGAAAAGCCAATAATCCCTTCACCACCCATTATGCCTGCAGCCACAACCACCCCTTTGTCGAAAAGATTCCTCCTTAAAGCAAACCATGAAAGAAGCCCTCCCAGTCCGACAACAAATCCGAGCGGAAACCCAAGGAAGAGACCTATGGCAAAAGGCATGACAACAAAAGGCACTGACTGTTTCCTCCTGAGAACGATTTCAAGGAGAAAGCCGGCGATTATTCCGGAAACAAAAACAGAGGGATGCGCAAAGCCGGTGAGCGCTGCAGCCACGAGCTGCGACTGCGGAGCAGGCATTGAAGAAGTAAAAAGCTCGCGCGAGAAGCCCTTAAGGAGCACAGCCAGAACGAAGGGTCCGAGAAGAGCAGCGACAATCACTGAAAGCACATCAACCCTCACAATGTCTCTCGCCCTCGTGCCCACAATCTTTGCCGCTTTGTAATCATGCCCTATGTCGCCTGCCACAGCAGTTGCAACGCTCGCAAAGATTACAATAACAAGCAGGTGAAGAATGGAAAGGTCAAGATGAAAAACGGAATACAGAGCAGCGCACGCAACCGCGATAACAATTCCGAACTGTTCAAGGGGGTCAATGTTCGTTTCCCCTGTCATCCTGGCCGCGATGAATACAGCAACAAGAGTCAAAAGCACAGTCAGAAGCGCTGCCGCAAAAGGAACCGACACAAGATACAAAACAATGAGAGAGAGCAGCGAAAGAACAATTATTCTCACAGAGAAACGGGAGGAAAACAGGAGAGATGAAGAGACCTTTCTCCGCGAGGAAAAAACATGATAAGCGAGAAGCCCGAGCCCTGCGCCGAAAAGAAGCCCCATGCCCAGATTCTGAACCAGTTTTACTGGCTCAGCAAACCTGTAAGCAGACAAAACCGGAACAAGAACTGCCGAAGAAATCAGAGAACCTGCAAACCAGGAAAGGGCTGCCCGGGGCTTGAGTATGTAGCCCACGCCGAGAGCTATCGGCATCGGATAAACAGAGAGAACAAGAGAGATGGAGGGAATCGCAAGAAGGGTTAAACCTGCCGGAAACCAGATGTCCCTTGAAACCGCAAAAAGAGCTGCCAGAATTCCTGAAACCAGAGCCAGCCAGACAAGAAAGCCCCCTTTGAATCCGGCAAGAATAAGCTTTGCTCCCGCAGTGCCTGACGGAAATGGAAGGTCCTCAACATCAACAAGCTGCCTTCGGATTGGAACAGAAACAAACACCCCGAGAAGACCGGCAGACAGAACGACCAACATGATTGCCCACAATGTCAGGTTGGGAACTTCCATACCTGAGTTGCGGAGGAAGGCAAGAGCAGGAACTGTAAACACAAGAGCGGACGCAACAAGGCCGCCTACAGATGCGCCGGCATGCGCGACATTAAGCTCGTGCGAGGAAAAGCGCCCGAAGATCCGGAGCAAAGCGGCTCCGGCAATAACAGAGAATATTATGGGCCAGGGCAAAGCTCCCAGGCGGAGGGCTATGTAAGAGGAGGAGGCAACAAGAAAAGCAGACAGAAAGAGAGCGACAGCAACTGACTTTGCAGTGAATCCCTTTCGTCCGTAGTCAAGTCCATGAGAAGGAATGTTTGAATCATTCTCATAACGGGCTGCCATAAAAGGACCGGACGGAAATTGCGTTTTTAAATGTTGCGCTGAAGAGAAGAGTTTTTGCCACTGGACAGGAAAGCAGGCAAGATTTAAATAAGACAACGCACTCAGCGAACGCATGCCGACTTACAGCCACTCAAAGATAAACACCTTCGAACAGTGCAGTTTAAAATACAAATTCAGGTACATTGACAGAATCCCTGTTGAAGGCGGCCCTGGCATTGAAGCGTTCATGGGCAGCATGGTGCATGAAGCCCTTGAAGAGCTTTACGAGCAGGTCCTTAACGGAAAGATTCCTTCTGAAGAAGAAGTGGTTACACGCTATAAAGAACTCTGGGAAGAACACAAGGAAGGAGAAGAAGAACTGGTAATCGTCAAGGAAGGGATGAGCGAGGATGATTACAAAAACCTTGGCGAGGAAATGCTCAGGAATTACTACAGACGGCATTACCCCTTCAACGACAGCAAAACAATCGGGCTTGAAACACAGGAACTACTGGACCTTGACGGAAGCCGAAAGTACCACATAAGGATTGACAGGTTCGCCAAGAAAGAAGACGGAACATATGAAGTTCATGACTACAAGACAGGAGGGCGGCTGCCGAGGCAGGAAGACATTGACCAGGACACGCAACTGGCAATGTACTCAATATGGGTAAGGGAAAAGTACCCCGATGCAAAGCGGGTTCGCCTCATATGGCATTATCTCAAGTTTGAAGAGGACCTTGAAACGCAAAAAAGCCCTGAAGAGCTTGAAAAGATAAAGGAAGAAATACTTGAGAAGATAAAAAAGATTGAGCAGGCGGAAAGCTTTGAGCCGAATGTGAGCGCCCTCTGCAACTGGTGCGAATATCAGGAGATATGCCCCGCGTGGAAGCACAAGTTCAAACAGGAGGAAGAAGAGCCCGAGGAGGAAGCCCTGAACGGAAAGCAGCTTGTTGACGAGTATGTCGAAGCAAAAGAAGAATACGACAAACTAAAGGATAAGCTGGTGGAGCTCAAGAAAAAGATTGCAGATTACGCCAGGAAAGAAGGAGTCACCACCGTTTTCGGAAGCAGAGCTAAAGCAAATGTCAAAGAAACCGCAAGATACAGCTGGCCTCCCAAGAACACAGAAGAAAGAGAAGAACTCAAGCTTGCACTCAAAGAGATTCAACTTTACGACAAAGCATCAGACATTGACACAACAGAACTGACACATCTTCTGGAAGAACTGCCCGAAGAACAGGCGGAAAGGATAAAAGAATTCGCCAAACTCGTGAAAAGCGTCAGGGTAACATTCTCAAAAAACACGGACTAGCACTGGAGAAAGGAATCCACTTTGCCTATTCGCCTGTTGTGCCGCTCTTCCCCCGAGAAGGGCGTTTTGAGAAACAATTCTGCAAGCTTAACGGCGGTCTCCTCGGAAAGCACGCGGCCTCCCATACAAAGAACATTCGCATTATTGTGCTCACGCGCCATTCTTGTTGTGTACTCGTCATGACAGAGAGCAGCACGTATCCCTTTGAACTTGTTCGCGGCCATGCTCATGCCAATGCCCGTGCCGCATATCAGGATTCCCACAGAATTATCCGGATCCGCCTGCACCTTCTCGCACACAAGTTTTGCAAAGTCGGGATAATCAACAGAATCAGCGCTTTTGGTGCCGACATCAACAACTTCATAGCCGAGAGATCTCAGATGCTTCACAACGGCTTCCTTATGGGAAAAGCCGCCGTGATCCGCTCCAATCACAACCATGACCATGGCGCATGCCCCCATTGAATTATCATATCAACGCCCTGCTTTTCAAGGCCTACCGGCGTGTCGCAGGCGCCAAAGCAGGAACCCATCCAGATGAACACTTCAGCTCCCGTTCTGCTTTCTATCTCATCGGCAATGCTTCCCGAGAGAGGTTTCAAGCCGTCCGCAAGCTGGATGCAAACCCTCCTGGCGCGTGCTTCCTTTACCGAAGAAACCGCCCTGTCCAGCTCAAGATCGTATTTCTTGAGGAGTTCGCTTGACGACGGGCTTAACTGAGATAAAGCAGATGGCATAACAAAAGCAATCCGGGAGCGGTATATAAATGTTTCAGTTTTTACCTGCTTCTTTACCTGCCTCTTCTTGCGCTCTTCCCGGAGAGCGCTTTTCTTTCTGCTCCCTGGTGTAGCCAAAACGGGAGATGTGCCCGCAGTCCAGACAAGTGCTCACAACATGACCCTGCGAAGTTCTCACTCTGGCATTCCTTCCCGGCATTAGAAAGTGGCGGCATTTCCTGCAAATGCGCCTTTTTATTCTGCTGGGCAGCCGGAGGTTTACCCGTAAAGCCGACTTTACAATTTCTTCTGCATACCCGTGAGCCAGCGAAGGGTCTGAATCGTAGACCTCCTCGGCAAGCGAAATCAGGTGTTCAGCATGCCTGAGGACGAGATTCTGTTTCTCTGCCTTTGAAAGCCGGTTGCGGCGAGCCATGGAGACATGGAAAGAACTCACATTTTTAAGATGTGCGCTTCCGGCGCTTCCGCAGGAGAACAATCCCAGATAATTTTATTAAACACCTTCCCAAACCACACAAAAGGAGGGGGTGCAAATAGGCATCATTCAAAAACTGAAAGGCCTTTTCTCACAAGTCGCACAAGGAAAGGAAGAGCCGGAAGAAGAGATAGAGATGACCCTGGAAGAGCTTCTTGAGAAAATAAGAAATGCAAGAAAGAAGTGGCAGGAAGAGCAGGCAGGCCTTCTAAGAGTTCAGTTCGAAGAAATGCGGAAAACTGCAAACAAGGTCATGGAAGCCCTGGAAGAGCTGGAGAACGCAAAGCTGAGAAATCCCAATCTTACAATGAAGGAGAAGCAGTTCATGAAGGGCAACAGGGAGCATTACGTCCACCTGACCCGAAATTTTCTTGAAAAAATCATGGAAGAAATAAGAGCATTTCAGAAAACCGGCGGCAGCACTCATGAAGCCGAGAAGTTCAGGCAGAATTTTGATTCCAGGAGAGGAACTCTTAGCAAGGCAACCCAGAGAAACTTCATGGTGCTGCAGGACTTCTTCAAGAACGAGGTAACCCATGTCGCGAGAATGCTCTCCCACCTGGAGAAGCAGGCCGCATCGCTAAGCGGGATAATCCGCAACAGAGAAGAGGCAAAAAGGGAGAAACTTGAACATGAGATTGAAAGAGTCGCGAGGATAATCAAAGCTCTGGAAGAAAACAAGTCAGAACTTAAAAAGTTGAAACAGAAGGAAAGAAAGCTCCAAAAGGAACTCGCGGCGCAAAACGAAGAACTGGAACTCTACAAAAAGGAAAAGGAATATCTGGAATTTGAAGCGCTTAAGGATAAGTTGTCCAAAAAAAGAAAAGAGATTTCCGCTCTTAAGAACAGCATAAAAAACAGGATTGCGCAGATGGACAAGCCCCTGAGGAAGTACCAGCACATTGCCATGGACGGAAAGGACATAGGAGAAATGGTTAAAGAGCCGTTCATGTTCATTGTCAATAATCCCGAGAAGAGTTCAGAAATAATTTCAAAGCTGGTGCGCGCAATAGAAACAGGACAGGTGGATATCAAGGACAAGCAGAAGGACAAGGTAATCAAAGCTGCAAAAGAGCTGCTGAAGGAAGAGCCATCGCAAGTGTCAGGCAGGGCAAAGCAGCTGATAGACGAAGAGGAAAAACTCATGCAAGCCGAAGAGAAGCACCCTGCGAGGAAAAAGATTGAAGACCTTGGCGAGAAAATATCCGGGAAAAAAGAAGAGATTCAGAGGGTGCAAACGAGAATAGCGCTTCTTGAAGACGAGGTCAGCAAGGACATGATTTCAGAAGAGATAAAGAAGATAGAAGAAGAAGCAAACAAGGTCCTGAGCAGCAGGGAAAGAATAATTATCCGGGAATGAACTATTTCTTCCTGCCCGAGCCGGTCATCGCGGCAAGAGTTCTGATAATTGAAGCAACCGGCAGAACCCTGTTGAGTGCCGTCCTTCTCTGCAGTTTCTCAATTATTTTCCGCTGTTCGACCGCTTCGGATTCTATAACATTCAACTGCTCTTTAAGAGCGGACTCCGACTTTGCGAGGCGCTTCTCAATTGAAACAAGACGGTCAGAAAGATTCTGAAGAACGGGATATTCCTCTCTTGTTATGAATATCTGCGAGAGATATTCCGCATCAAGACCTCTGACTAAATTTCTGTTGAGCTCTTCAATCTGCCTCTCCTGCTGAGCCACTTTTTTATGAAGAGCTTCAAGTTCCTTCTTCAACGCACCAATATCACTCATAATCACGCCCTCCTGCAAATGTTAAAGGATAATTGCGAATTCAGAAGGCACACTGACACTTCTATATAAAGATTTTGATAGTGAAAAAAAGAAGAAATCAGAGAAAAAATCAGTTCTGCTCCAGAGCGACCAGCCCGGGAAGAGGAGTGCCCTCAAGGAACTGCAGGGAAGCGCCCCCTCCTGTTGAGACATGGAAGACCTTATCAGCAAGGTGGAACTTTTCAAGGGCTGCAGCGGAGTCGCCGCCCCCTACTATTGACTTCGCGTTGGTCTCTGCGAGGACCTTCGCAATCTCAACAGTGCCCTTCGCAAACTTTTCAATCTCAAACAGCCCGAGAGGGCCGTTCCACACGACGGTTTTTGCGGAAGAAACTATCTCCTTGAACTCGGCTATCGAAGCAGGTCCTATGTCAAGGCCGATCCAACCCTGCGGAATCGCGTCATAACTGACAGTTTTTGAAGCAGCATCCTCTGAGATTTCTTCAGCAACAACAATGTCTTTCGGAAGAACAATCCTGTCGCCTGCTTCTGCCAGTATCTCCTTTGCAAGCTCTATGAAGTCATCCTCGTGCTTGCTGTTGCCTATTTCCAGGCCCTGCGCCTTGTAGAAGGTAAAAATCATTGCTCCACCGAGAAGAAGCTTATCCACCCT
>RFJB01000053.1 GCA_003695045.1 Candidatus Woesearchaeota archaeon
GAGACGCCCCTGTTTATGAAGTCGCCGGTTGCGGCAACCTTGATGCCTATGCTCAGTATTGCAAGAATGAGCATAAGCATGGGAATGAGGAGAAGCGTCTTGTAATGCTTATCATAAAGATTGTAAAAGAAGTTCCCGCGCATTTCCATGTCAGAGCCGGATTGCTCGCCTTCCTGCTTCTGCCGCGGAGTTTCTTTGTGCTTCTTCTTGTGAGCAAGCACAGGTTTTGACCTTCTCTTTCTGGGCATGGCAGCCGAAAACAGCCGTTTCTTTATAAAATTTACTCCTTGTTTTTCCTTTCCCTGCTTGTTTCCACGGCTGCTTTTATAAACCCAAAGAAGAGAGGATTCGGCCTCAAAGGCCTCGATGTGAACTCCGGATGGAACTGCGAGCCGATAAAGAATCTGTGTCTGCTCTGGGGCAGTTCAAGTATCTGCATTATGTCCTTCCGCGGATTGGTTCCTGAGAAGACCATGCCTGCTTTTTCCAGGGTTTCAACATACTCGGGATTGCATTCATACCTGTGGCGGAAGCGCTCCCGTGCTTTCTCCTTCTTGTAGAGCTTGTGGGCAAGCGTGCCTTTCTTTATGAGAACATCATGGCCGCCGAGGCGCATGTTTCCCCCCAATGATTCTATTTTCATCTGCTCCGGGAGGAGGCAGATTACGGGATGTTTTGGATTCTTTTTCATTTCCGTTGAATTGGCGTCCTTCAGCCCGGCAACATTTCTGGCATACTCAATGACCGCCATCTGGAAGCCGAGGCACAGGCCAAGATAGGGAATGTTGTTCTCTCTTGCGTATCTTATGCATTCTATCTTTCCCTCTATGCCGCGCTTTCCGAACCCGCCGGGCACTATGATGCCGTCAACATCCTTGAGGGCATCTTCAACTTTTATCTTTCCTTTTTCTATCTCTGTTGTTTCAATCCATTTTATTTCTGCTTTGACAGAATTGTTGACGCTTGCATGCTCAATCGCGTTAAGAACTGAAGCATAGGAGTCCCTGAGGGAAGTGTATTTTCCCGTTATCCCTATCACAACTTTTCCCTTGGGGCTGTGCAGCTTGTCAAGGAAGGCATTCCACTTTCTCACAGAAGGCATTCCTTTTTTCGGCTTCACCCTTGACTTTATTCCAAGAATCTCTATTACTTCCTTGTCAATCCCGTCTTCTTTCACAAGCTGGGGTATTTCATAAATGCTTTTCAGGTCGTGGAGGCCTACGACGCGGTCAAGCGGAACATTTGAGTAAATGCTTATCTTCTCCCGCACCTTCTCTGTAATCGGATTCGTTGAGCGGCAGGCAACAATGTGCGGCTGGATGCCCCTTGCCATGAGGTCGCGTATGCCTATCTGGGCTGCCTTGCTCTTCTGTTCCCCGAGAAAACCGGGCTCCAGAATGTAGGTAAGCGCTACAAAACAGACATTTCCCTGGCCTTCCTCATAAGCGAGTTCGCGCATGGCTTCTATGAAATAACTGTTCTCAACATCCCCTACGGTTCCTCCCACTTCAACGAGCACCACATCTGCTTTTGAATGCACAGCAAGATTCCTTAGAAAGCCCTTTATCTCGCCCGTAACATGAGGGATAAACTGGACGTCCCTTCCAAGGTATTTTCCCTTCCTTTCCTTTCCAAGCACAGACGTAAATATCCTGCCGCCGGTCATGTAATTCTTCTCTGACAGGTCCTGGTCAAGGAAGCGCTCATAGTTTCCAAGGTCCATGTCGCACTCGAGGCCGTCATCAAGGACGAATACTTCCCCGTGCCTGTAAGGGTTGAGCGTTCCGGCATCCACATTAAGATAGCCGTCAAACTTTACCGGAGCAACCTTCAGGCCCTGGTCCTGGAGAAGCTTTCCCAGGGAGGAACTGAAGATGCCCTTTCCAAGACCGGACATGACTGTTCCAAACACAATAACATATTTTGTTCTTCCAGGCCTGTACCCTTTCGGCTTTGGAGTGTAAAACTCGTGCTCTGTCGACTTTGATGCCAGATTCTCAAGAACATTGTCTCTTTTCATTCCAACTACCTTCCTGTTTTTTACTTCTTATGGCTTCTTGCTTCGCTATTTATTTTTTATTGTTGTTCTTAAATGTGTATTTCCAAAGCATTACTTCTTTTCTGCTTCTTTCAGAGCCCGACGGCTCTCATGAGGCCGCCAAAGACCTTGGAGCCGTCAAATCCCGGCAGGGGAATCATATTGAATATGAAAAGAAACTTGTTGATCTGTTTGGTAAGCACGACAAGCGCCTTCTGCTTTGAACTCAGGTTCATGTTTCCCATATTCTTTTCAAACAGCGATGCGGAAAGCCACAGGAGGGCATTTACAAAGGGGCCTGCCGCTGCTATCAGGGAATAATTAAGCGGGCTCGTGTTTCCTATTATTGAAACATAAGCCGGAACAAAGAATATGAAGGGAAACCCGATTATCTTAAGCGCAACTCCAAGGATTAGCCAGCCGTAGGCAGCGTGAAACGTTGCTCCCATTCCAAAGAGCATCGCCACAATCTTGTGCCCGAACTCGTGAAGTATGACTGCAGGCGCTGTTGCCAGGGCAGCGAACTTAATGTCGTTCCAGTTCCACCTTGAGACAGAATAACTCGGAATGGGCCTGCCTTCGCTGTCCAGCATGACAGAGGGGGTTCTTCTTGAGAAAACATCCGAGAAGATGAACCCCACAAAAAAGCTCATAACCACAATGTCTGTTAACTCACTCACCGATATGAACGCCATGCCTGTCCGGATAAACTCTTTTTATTTAAAGCTTTCAGTGAGGAAACAGTGAGAGATTTTTTGGCGTCGGCCTGCCGTCTGAGGGGTTCTGAGGGCTGGAAATCCTTAAAAAAAGCATAACCTTAAATACCTCCGCGGCTTCTGATGGCTGATTCTTGCGCTTTCTGCAGTTTTTGATTAAATCTGCGGTTTCTGCAAGAATTTAATTTGCAAATAAGGTTGTGATAAGGTATGTCTGAAAATACAAGCGAGAAGAAAGTTGCCAAGCAGGGCAGCAGGGTAAAGGTGCACTACACAGGAACTCTTGACTCCGGAGAGCAGTTTGACTCTTCAAGGGGCAGGGAACCACTGAGCTTCCAGATTGGAGCAGGACAGGTCATTCCGGGCTTCGAAGAGGAAGTTGTAGGAATGGCAAAGGGAGACAAGAAGATTTTTCGGCTTCCGCCGGAGAAGGCCTACGGCGAAAGAAACGAGAAGCTGGTGCAGGAGCTTCCAAGGGAGTCGATACAGGGCAAGATGGAGCTTGAAGAAGGCAAGATGATAGGCCTCAGGGCTCCCACAGGAGAAGTTCTCTTTGCGAAAGTAGTCAAGATTGACGGCGACAGGGTTACTCTTGACCTTAACCCTCCGTTGGCAGGCAAAGCTTTGACATTCGATGTGGAACTTGTAGATGTGGAATAAGCTTCCTGCCAGATAGGAAATCAAATAAGAAATAGTGTAATCAAGAAAAAAATAGTTTAAAAGGGCTTACGCCCTCTTCTTCTTTATTCTCTTCCCAAGTCCTATGGCAAGAGAACCCAACAGTGTTGCTGCAACTCCAATTCCGGTAAATTCCGGAATCTCGCTCTGCTGATTGCACTCCTCAACTATGCTTTCCCTGTCTATGCCGTTTTCTGTGAGGAATACAACCCAGTCGTCAGCGTCTGCTTCGCTTTCGAAGTACCATGTGAAATAGTTAAAGTTTGGCGGCAACGGGTCGATAACCCTGACGCTGCAGACATACTGGGGAGCATAGAGGTTTGTCACTTCAAGACCGGGCGTCTCTTCCTTATACATGCCGATAAGCTCGAGATTGCTGTCATGTCCGGTTATTGTTATATCGTCGGAACCGCCAGGCGGATAATACGCTCCTGATGTAAAAAGAGCTATGCCACCCCATGAGTTTCCTGTTGTAACGGCATTGTTAATTACAACACTTTCCGAATCTGTGACGCTGATGCCCGCTCCCTTGTTGAATGATGACTCCGCATCCCCAACTTCAACATCTGAGACCCCGTGCAAATCCAGGCCGGTTCTTCCAGAATTCAGGATTTTGACTCTGTAGATCCCTATGTTCTCAACGCCTGACACTTTTATTCCGTAAGATGTCGGTGCCTCAGTTGCAGGGCCTATCAGGGTAAAATCAGAAAGCACTGTGTTGTCAGAACTGAGAGTGATGCCATAGCCGGAGAATGAGCTGGCATCAATAACTGTGCCGTCCGTGCTTTCTCCATGAATCTGGAGTTCCTTATTTATCACTAGCTTTTCCGGATAGTTTCCGTCGGCCACATAGATTACGTCGCCGTCAGAAGCAGCATTTATCGCATCCTGGATTGAGGTAAAATCCGGGCTTGGATACGTGCTGCTGTCATCATCAACATACCAGTCGGCGGCAATGACAGAACTCGCGAAGATAAAGAGCATTGCCAGACCTATAAGGGTCTTTTTCATTATATCAATCCCCCTTGCGCTTTTTATTAATTGTTAGGGGTTGCGCTGCTTTTTAGAAGTGTTCCTGTTACCCCCTCCGGGAGGAAGTTAAACCTGATATTTAATGTTTTCTCTTTTACCATTCTTCAGTAATTCTTATATACTTGTTTGTTTTTTAACTTATCACATCTTTAACTTATCACATCTCAAAGGGGGTGCGTTTGATGAACAACAGAACTCTTGGTTTCATGGTGTTTTTTGTCGGGTTGCTTATAGTCATCTTCGGGCTGGCGCTGCTTCTCGTGAACATGCTTGCAGGACCTTCCGAAGGACCATCCGTTTCAGGGGATCATCAGGGATATGAAACAGGCAAGTATGTTTCTCCCCTTGTGAACGGGCCTGTAAGCGTTCCAACAATGGTCGCTGTTTTCAAACCCGCACCTGCCTCGGAGGGCGAATCCGGAACAGAATCAAGCGGCTCTTCAGAATCAAAGAAAGAACAGGAAGAAGAACAATCTCCGGAAAAGTTCGTTTTCGGCTCGGACCCCAGTTTTTTGACTCTTGAGGACTGCGAGTGGGCAATAAAGCGCGCTGAAGATGCAGTGGACGACGCAAAAGGTGACTATGATGATGCAAAAGACGACAGAAAAAAAGCAGAGGACGACCTCAGAGATGCTGAAAACATCCTTGAGGCAGCGCAGCAGGAATACGATGACGCAGTTGCTTCAGGCGACCAGACGAGAATAAGCAGCGCAAGGAGAGCTCTTGAAAGAGCAGAAGACGATGTTGACGAAGCAGAGGACGACCTCAAGGATGCTGAAGACGCTGAAGACGAGGCGAAAGACGAATACAATGACGCAAAGGACTACAGGGACCTGATTAAGTCCCAGTGCAGAAAGCTGGGCTACAGGTCGTAAAACCAA
>RFJB01000054.1 GCA_003695045.1 Candidatus Woesearchaeota archaeon
CTTTTTAGGCGAGAACATCTCTTTAACGGACTGCCACAGCGACCTCTGCTTCTGCTGCGCTGCAAGCCATGGAAGGACCTCCTCTTTTCTGGAACGCCCGAAAAGCGATGATAAGAACGATTTCCTCTTTTTGCCCTCTTCCTTTTCCTTCTCTTTCTCTTCATCGCCGAAGAGGACCTTTGCAAGCGTCTTTCTCCCCTCCCCTTCAACGGCTTCGGGCTCCAAATCCTCTGCCTGTGGAATGTCCCTCGCGACTTCGGCTTCCACTTCAACAACCGGCTCCTCCTCGGCCGACAGGTCCTGCGCAAGCCCCGCATCGCCGGAAACAGGGACCTCGCCCACGACTTCGGCTTCAAGAACATCGCCTTCCGGAGGCGTTATTTCCTGGGCGGAAAGCTCTTCGCCCAGCGCCTCGGGGGGCACCTCTTCCTTTGTGGCAGAGAGGTCTATCGGCTTTGTGACTTTTTCGGGGTGCGCGGCCTTTTCCTTTTCCTTCACAGCGGGCTTCTTGTGGACCTTGCGGATTATGAGCGGCTTTACCTCCTCTTCCAGAGGCGCCACAACCGGCTTTGGGAGAGCGACAAGGGCGGGAAGCTTCTTCCTGACCTTCACCACTTTTTCAGGGATTTTGAGCTTCAGGTCTGTTCTGTCTGTGAAGACATCGTAGAAGATTTTTGAATTGAAGAATTCTATCTGCTTGAGAAGGCTGAAGATATAGGAGTCAAAGTAGTCATCCCATTCCTTTTTGGTTTTGCCCTGAAGAAGCTTGTGGCGGAGCTGCTGGTAGCGGAAGAAGCCGAACTGGCCCCGCTGGTAGGACCTGTCAATCATGCTGAGGGTTTCGTGAAACTTCTCTTTGTCTGCAAGGTGGAGTTTTATCTCGTCAATCAGGTCCTGCATCCTTTTGACGTGCTCCAAAGGGCGCTCAATCAACGGACATCACCCTTCAAACGGGAGCCCGGGTCAGGTCTGAAGTGTTCCTCAAGGGCTTTCAGAAGCTTCTTGTTCTTAAGCGTGAGCTTGAGAATCTCCTTTTTGAGGTGCCGGCGCTTTAGGTTTATGGCTTCCAGCTCGGAGGGAGACGCTTTTTTTGTAGAGAGAAGTTCCGCATAGTAATTCAATGCCGCCTCCAGCTTCATTACCGACTCTTCAAGCTTTGCTATTGATGCCTTTGATGACAAAAAACCACCCCCTGCCCTTATTTAAGAGGGCATTTATGGCTGTCTGGAGATGCCGAACTTTTTCAGGACGGCATCGGGGTCCTTGTAATAGTTGTTTATGACCGATATCACGTCTTTGAATGACATTATGTTCTTTTCGCGCATCTTTTTGAGAAGGGTTGCGCGGTAGTACATCTCTTTTTCCAGCTCCGGAATCTTGCGGCCTGTCGCCTTGGAAATGCGCTGGAAAATGTAGCTGGGATTGATTATCAGGACCTTGTCAGAGACGGGATTCCACTCCATGACCTTGTTGGTCATGACATGCCCTACTTCTTCCTTGACTTCAAGCATCTCATCAACTTCTTTCAGGCGGCGGATGCTCTTTTCCTGGTCCTTGATGTGCGTTGTGACGCAGATAATGTCCAAACTTTCAATTAGCGATGGCGGCAGCGAGATGGGAGGCGTCTGGAGGCGCCTCACAAGGGTTTCGACAGAAGCAGCGTGGAAGGTGCCGAAAGAGGGATGCCCTGACGCCATTCCCTGAAAGAGCACGTATGCCTCCTTGCCGCGTATTTCTCCCACCACAACATAGTCGGGATTCTGCCTGAACGTCTCTTTCAGAAGGTCGAACAGGGTTATTTCGCCGTACTTTTCCCCGAGAATGTTTGGTATGCCGAACCCGCTTCTGGTGACAGCGGGGAGCCAGTTCTGGTGGGCGAGGTTAAGCTCGCGCGTGTCCTCAATGGAGCAGATTCTTGATTCCGGCGGGATGAAATGGAGGATTGCATTCAGGAATGTTGTTTTTCCCGCTGCTGTTTCGCCGATTACCATGATGTTGAACTTGTGCTCAATCGCCATCCAGAGGTAGGCGAACGCCTCGGCGCTTGCCGTTCCCTGCTCCATCAGCTGCAGGGGCGTCCACGGGTCCCTGGTGAACTTTCGTATGGTAAAAGTAGGTCCCCTCGTGGTTACGTCCTCTGTGTATGTGGCATTCACTCTGCTTCCGTCGGGAAGCGTGCCGTCGAGGAGCGGCTTTGCATAAGAGACGTACCTTCCTGCTTTCTGGGCGAGCTTTTCAACAAAGTCGACGAGGCGCTGGGGGTCTTTGTAGACAATGTTCGTTCTGATGTTCTCATATTTCCGGTGAACGACATAGACCGGGTAGTTGAGGCCGTTGCACTCTATGTCCTCAATGTAGTAGTCGTGGAGAAGGGGTTCTATCTCGTTAAGCCCGACTGCGTCCCTGTAGATGTAATACATCAGCTTGAGGTATGTTTCGTGGCTGACTTTTGTGCCGAGTTCTATAAGTATGGACTGGACGTTCTTCTCGAGGTAGTCAAGGATTATGTTCATCTTTGCTGCCTTGACGAATGAGACGTTTATCATCTCTTCAAGGCCGAGCTGGACAAGGCGGAGGACCTCCTGCTCGGTGGGTGTGAGTTTTGGCTCCTCGACAAAATAGACCTGCTCGCTTGTCTTCTCGTCCCAGAATATGTGGGCATAGGCATATGGAGGTATAAGAGGGTAGCGTATGTTGATGTGGCGCCTGTCCTTGAAGTCGGGAAGCTTGACAAGCTTCGGGCGGAGGTCTATGTAGAACGAAGCTCCTGCGGGGGAGTTTTTTCCCGCCTTCGGATTATTATCGTCTGCCAGCAACACCACCTCTTTTTCAAGCAAAAGTCAAAACAGCGCGTCAGTATATGTTCTTTATCCTTGTCGTGATAAAATCCGCCTGGCTTTCAAGGGTAAGCTCCAGGTCGTATGCGATGACTGAAGAATTTACTGAAGCAACGACCGAGGCGTAGGCCAGGTTTGAGTTGTTTCCCTCCGGAACAAGACGGGTAATTATTGTTCCTGTGCCTGTATTGGGGTCGTCGCCTATCGTGAATGAGAAGTTGCCCGGAATGGTGACATTCGAGTCCTTGAAGGTGATTGAGGATATGAGATTTGAAGTGCTGTTGGTCCCGTTCATTTTGGAGATGTTCACGGAGAGATGCGAGTTCTCAAGGATGTAATATGACGGATATGTTGTTGCGGAGACGTCTATGTTGGAGCTGACGACGAGATTTCCGTATTCTATCCTTGAGCGCGGCTCTATGATTTGCGCGTCCGTTTCAAACTCCCAGACAATCTTACCGTTTTCAATGTCCAGCTCGCCGTTTTTTATTTCAACAGCGACGACTCTCTGGGAGCCCTCGCCTTCGGCGGTTATGTCCTCTATGTGCTTGTCAAGAGTGAGAAGGGTGTCCCTCGTTCGGGTGTATGCTGTCTTGTCTTTCATCTGGTCGAGCAGGGGCAGGCCCGCACTTAGAACGAGAGCGATTGCTACGCTGACAACGAGAATGTACAGCACTGCCGAAACCCACACCTGGGCTTTTCTGCGAATCTTCCGTGTCTGCTGTGGAGTCATTGCATGCACCTGGATGATGAGTAGTAATGTTTTTCCGCCTTTTTATGTCTTGCCCAAAATCAGCGGTCTCAACTGACAGAGTAGAGTTTTCCGTAAATGTCGCACTTTTCGGGAAACACCTTGAATGTTGTGTTGAGGGTGACGTTTGAGTGCACGACCCGTGATTTGCCGGGGTGGAGGCGGCCAATGCTGATGTCATCAAGCTGGCCTGTGTCCGTGACAACGGTTATGTGGCTGAAAGGGTAGTCGGAGTAGGGCTTGTTGACGATGAGGAAGGAAAGGCCCTTGTCGTCAGAGTAGGCAACGTCTTTGACGTCAAAAACGTATCCGACGCACTGGAAGGTCGGGTCTTCGGTGTCGTTCTGGACGAATGAGCCGGTCCGGGTGAAAATGTCGTAAATCCAGAACCCTATGTAGGTTACGAGAAGAGCAAAGAGCCCTGAGAGGAATATCTGGAGCGCAATCTTTTTTCCCTTGTGTTTTTCCACCCTGAACCACCCGCAAGAGGGAGCATGAAAGCCCCCGAACCAAATGTTACTCCCTATGTTGTTCCGCAGACGTAAATCTCATCAACAACCAACGAATTCTTCGAACACAAAACAGGCAAAACAGAACCCTCACCCTGAATC
>RFJB01000055.1 GCA_003695045.1 Candidatus Woesearchaeota archaeon
AACTCGCAGATACCTGTAAATTTCCACACTTCTTCCGTCCTGTTGTCCCTTCCTGTGATCTTCTCTTTCAGATGAATGCTCCAGTCAACTTTATTCAGGTCTATGCATAAACAGTAAGGCTTCACATTGAATGTTAGAATAAGTGTTGCTTCCCGCCAAAAAGCGAGATAATCCCTCATTTGTCCTTGCTTAAATCTGACTGTTAAATTTCTTATGTCAAGATTTTCTTTGAAAGTCCTGTGCTTTACTTCTGTGATCCAGCTTTTTTTGGAATCCTCATCAACAATCACGAAATCTGGCATGGACAACAATCTTCTGTTTGTTTCCCATCGATAATTGGACTTTATCTCTTTTATTATCTCTTGATTATGATTCTCAATGCCGAACGCCATAACACGGTATCCTGAAAGTTCGAGTACGGTTCTCACAAAATTCTGCGACATTCTTTCTTTTGCTTTTGATTCGATCCACTCAGTGCGGTTTGTCATAACGGTTGTTGAAGTTTTCTGTTATTTAAACTCTTCTCCAACCAGGGATTTTTCAGGGTTAACTCCTATCCTGCATATTGGTCATGCCGCTCTTCTGTAAGCGCTTAACTGCGTTGCATAAAAAGGCATTTCCTCTGCGCTGCCGTCTTTTGTATGCTCTGCATAACTGTCAAAGAGCTGCGTCTGCATGTGTCCCGGTTTCACACCGCTCTTCACAGAGTTCTTTTCAAAGGTTGCCTTAAACTGCCTTGCCAGAACGCTCATGTCGGGCGCAAGCCGGTCGGGCTCATCTCCAAACTCATGGGAACTGTTGTAAGTGCCCAGAACCCCGATTGAGTAAGACCCTGATTCTTCAGCTTCTCCGAGGTCCTTGTGTTCGTCTCCAATCATTACTGCCTTTTTGGAGCCGGTTTTTCTCAGAACTTCTGAGAGAGCTTTTCCGGACGGCTTCTTTGAGTTTGTCCTGACATAATCCAGAATGTCTGAGGCGTCTTTGCTTGTTCCAAACTTTGCGTTGTAGGATTCAACGATGGTTTTCACGGCGGTCGATGCGTATCTCTCGTCAGAGTTGGTAACCAGCGCCACCTTCCTGCCGTTCTGCTTTGCATAATGAATAAGCTCAACGGCTCCAGGAATGATATCATAGTTTCCCGCGTCAATGTCAAAATGCTGTTCGTATCTTGTTAGCGCTCTTTCCAGGTCGCTTCCAGAATATCCCAGAAGCTCGAAAGCACGTCTGGGCCCTACTTTCGCAAGAACATTCCTCACATACTTTTCGCTTACTCCTCTTTTGCCGTCTTCCGAGAGGATTTTGTTGTAAAGGCGTGTTGCTTTTGGGATCCAATCCACAAGCGTTCCGTCTGCGTCAACAGCAACGAGGTCTGCCTCTTCAGCAATCTTTTCAAGCGGCGTGTGTTTTGAGCCCTTGTGTTTGAGCCGTTGGACTGTAATTGAACTTCCAGTCCTGTCGGATTTCTTGCTTTTTCCTTTGCTTTTTCCCTTCTTCCCCATCTTTACAGGGCTTTGAGCAAAACCCTCTTTAAAAATCTTTCTTTTTTTGTTCCTGTGCGGTGGTTACTTTCTGCGTTCGCTGTCCTTTCCTGCAAAGCTTTAAATACTTTTAATCAAAGCATCGCTTTGGCAATTCAACTGTCAGGGTGGTGTTTCATGGCAAAAACTCGCTTTCTCGCAATGATTCTCTTTATTGCTGCACTCATGCTGCTGTTAGCTGCATGCTCTTCTTCCGGGGAACAGATTCAGAACGACAACCAGAGCAACGCCTCTTCTGTTTCGTCCATCAGCGAAGCAGCGGAAAAGCTCATCCCTCTTGAAGATGAACAAGGAAGCAATGAATGCCCTTACGAGTGCTGCACTGAGGAAGATGAATACGATGAAAAACCCTGCGAGTTTGACAGGCCATGCGTGGAGCACAGGTGCGTTTTTGAAAGATGCCCTTACGAGTGCTGCTCAGGATACGAGAAGTACTCCAGAAAAAGATGCAAGGAAGGATACAACTGCGAGGACAACAAGTGCATTCCCATAGATGACGATAATGATAAGCTCCTCAATATGGAAGAAGAAAAACTTGGCACAAACCCGAACAATCCGGACACTGACGGAGACGGGCTTACCGACTATGAAGAGGTCAAGAGAACAAAAACGGACCCGAAAAATCCGAACACCGACGGCGACAGGTATAACGACAAGGAAGACCCCAATCCAATGGTTGCAGTTTATCCGAGCGTTTCCATGGAGCTCAAGGAAGGATTTCAGAAAATAAACGAGGAAAACCTTCAGGCATTGCATGATGCATACATTCAAAGCTGCGAAGGCAGGGTGTGCAGCGTTGATGACCTGCTTCCCGTAACCGGAGACCTTGAGCTTGCCAGGATATCATTCAAGGTTGTCAGGGAAAACACCGGAGACGACTACACAAACTACACCGACTACAATGTTTACATATACACCATCTCCGGAAACAGAGAGGAAAGGGTTTACCCCGTAATAAAGGACAGGATGGGGTTCCTTGACATTGACCAGAAAGACGAAAAAGAGTACGAACTCGCAATAAAACTCTCAGACATCAAAGTTGGCGGAGAAGGAGTCCTGGCATCAGTCGCTCTGGAGCAGAAGCTGATTCTTCTTCCCGAACTGGGAAGGGTAAAAACAGAAGGAGCCAAAGAGGAGTAGTCCTGATGAAATACAAACCAAGAATCATTCTTTTCCTGCTGGCGTTGCCCCTGCTGGGATTTCTGCTCTCTTTTTCGATATATGTTAGTTCATTCTCGCCGTCCGGAACAACAGAACTCTGCCTGAGCGGAGGCGACACCTGCTCTTCCGTTATGAACAGCTCATTCGGGGAATTCATGGGGATTCCCATGTCCCTCTGGGGCTCATTCTACTTCCTTTGGGTCCTCACTCTTCTGTTTCTCATCTTTAAGGACTGGCTTCCGGAAGACAAAGCAGAACACATCCTCATGCTGACACTCGGAGCCGGCCTTACAACATCAGCAATTCTGATATCCGCAATGATTTTTGTTCTCAAGAAACTCTGCGGTTCCTGCCTCGCAGTGCACACAGTAAACATAGTTCTCGTAGCGTCTGTTCTTTACTTCAGGAATTCATGGTCTTCTCCAAACTGAGCTGCCCCTTTCTCCTGCCCTTCGGAACAACCCTGACTTCCTGGCCGAGCTGCTTCTTTATGCCTGAAGCAATTCCCGGCCCGAGAATTCGGGAAAGCGTTTCAATGTCAGTCCGCCTGACATCGCTTATTGTCTTTATTCCTCTCGAAAACAGCTTTCTTGCCCGCACCCTGCCCACATTCTTAAGCTTGAGCAGAGGCAACAGTTCTTCTTTAACCCCATGCTTGACTCTCAGCCGGACCTTCTGGATTTCAGGAACAATCCGTCTGAAGGACATCAGCTTCGCAAGCTCTGTTGCAGAGTGAAAGAGCCACTCGGCACGCTCAAGCTTTGCCCTCAGTTCGCCCGGGCGGATATCATACTTTTCAAGGAGCCATTCCTCGTCTTTCTCATTCATCCAGTCATTAAAGCACAATGCTGTTTTCACAGTCCTCAGGAACGGTTCATATTCAATGTCAAACATTGAAGGCACTCCTGTGAGGATTTCATGTTCAAATTCGGCAAGCTTCTCTTCAACTTCTTCAATCTCTCTGGTTTTAACCCTGAGATGAGGGCGCATCTCGAGAGTTGAGAAAATTAGATGGAGTATGCCGAAGCTGCCGGCTCCTTTTGAAACAGCTTTTCTTATCCCAAGCATCATGTCATGCGCAGTCAGAGGGTCTATGTAGAGTTCGGCAACCTTCCTTCCCAGAAGCGTTGCTGTTATCCGAGTTTCTCCGGCGCCTTCATTTGTCAAAGTGTCCGCACTTATGAACTCATTGCCGCCGGGATTCTGTTTCTCGCCTTCCACCCTGATGAACTCAAAATCTTCCAGCAGGTCTATTACTTTATCAAGTATCACCTCAAGCCGCGTCATGTCTTTGTACTGGTGCGCCCAGAATGTCCTCTTGAAAAAGTCCAGCAGTTTCTCTCTTGAATTTACAAGACGCGAGGCAACGAGGGACAGAACATAGGTTCTTAATACCGGCTCAACAGCAAGCTTTGATGTTATCGGCTCGGGATGCCCATACACATATCTGTCAACAAGCTCTTCCATCTCTGCTTCGGAACCAGCAACTATTATTGCCTCGCCGTAGTCCTCCATGCCAGGTCTTCCTGCGCGGCCAGCCATTTGGTAATACTCCAGAACAGGAATGTATGACATGCCCCAGTTTCCCGAGTAGCGCTTCAGGTCGCGAATGACAGTCCTGAATGCAGGCAGATCGACGCCTGCTGCCAGCGTGGGCGTGCAGCAGATTATCTTTATGGTTCCTTTGCGAAACTCTTCTTCTATCAACTCTTTCTGCTTCGGGGCAAGCCC
>RFJB01000056.1 GCA_003695045.1 Candidatus Woesearchaeota archaeon
CCCTGCCAGTGTTGAGTAAGCCACGACAAGAGCAACATACACTGCTGTTTTCTTTGTGCCCAGAACTTTTCTCACAACGAGCATGTTGGGCAAACTAAGGGATGGTCCTGCAAGAAGCAGTGCCAGCGCTGGTCCGCTGTGCATTCCCTTTGCGATTAATGCCTGCAAAATCGGAATCTCTGTGAGAGTGCTGAAGTACATAAAGGCTCCAAAGACGGATGCTATCAGATTTCCCAGAAGGGTGTTCTGTCCCACAATGGCTTCTATGAAGCTCTGCGGCAGGAGGGGCATTATGAATCCTGCTACAAAGACGCCCGCAAAGAGCAGCGGCAGGAGCATCTTTGACAATGACCATGTTTCTTCCAGCCACAACTTTGCGACATGGTCGTGAAATTTCAGAAGAACAAGAAGCACAACAGAAATCGTGAAGAGAAGCATTATTGAGTATTTAATAACTGTTGATATCTGCATGCCGTTTACAACAAGCACGCCGATCATGAGAGCGAAGAACAATGCCAGCACCCTGTTTGAAATCTTTGATTCTTCTGTTTCCATGATTACAAGTTGCTTCTTGTCCGGCTTCTCCCTGAAGATTGCCTGCATGCTCAGGCCGAGCATTATTGACAGGACTATGGCTGATACCGCTCTCGCGACTCCTATCTTGTAGCCAAGCACGCTTGCAGTCAGGAATATTGCCGCGATGTTTATTGCCGGTCCTGAAAAGAGGAACGTTATTGCCGGTCCAAGGCCTGCGCCCCTCTTCCTTATTCCGGCAAACAGGGGCAGTATTGTGCACGAGCACACCGCAAGAATGGCTCCGGACACGGAGGCAACGCCGTAGGACACATACTTTTTCGCTTCGTGCCCCAGATATTTCAGTACTTTCTCTTTTTTTATGAATGTCGCAATTGCTCCCGCTATGAACAAGGCGGGCACGAGGCAGGTGAGAACGTGTTGTCTTGCGTAGTCGTGCAGCATCTCAAATGCAGATAAGATTGAGTTCCTGAACCATGAAGAGCCGGCAGGGATAAAATACAATGCAAGGAATGTTGCTGCAAACAGCAGCATCTTTTTGATTTCGTTTTTTTCCATTGTCATGCCTCACTCCGCATTCTTTATGAGCGACAGAAGTTTCTCTTCGCTTGGCACTCCGACTGCCACCGGCTTTCCGTTCACGACAAGAACGGGGCTTGCCATCAGCCCTAACTCGACAATCTCGTTGATGTCTTTGCTGTACTCCACTTCAGCGTTTATCTTGCCTTCCTCTTTGAGTTTGAGGACTGCCTTGTAAAGCTTCTCGCATGTGGGGCATCCGGAACCTATAACTCTGACTATCACGATAAACACCTCCTAAAACTTTACAAAAGATTTTACTTGCAGATTTCCTCGGCAAGCTCTATGAGTTTGATTACCCTGTCATCTGCGAGGGAGTAAAGCACCTCTTTTCCCCTTCTTTCAGACTTGACAATGCCTGCTGCTGAAAGCTTGGAAAGATGCATTGATGTGTTTGGCTGCGTCCGTTTAATAAGGACCGGGAGTTCGCAGGCGCATCTGCTCTTCTTGACCAGTTCTTTCACAATCAGATAGCGGGTTTCCTCGCCCAGCGCTTTGAAGATTTGGTAGGGTTCCATGGTCACACCAACATATAATCATTTGTTGATATGATGATATATATAAATGTTTCGAATGCAAAAGGCAGAAACATACGAACACAAGATTTATTAATGACAAGCCGATAACGTCGCTCTGCGCAGGAGTAGCCAAGTGGCTAAGGCGATCGGCTGCAGACCGATTATTCGGGGGTTCGAATCCCCCCTCCTGCTCCATTTCTTTCTCCTTATGAGTAAGAATTATATAGTGTTTTCCCAAAAGGATGCTTATGAGAAAAGGAAGAATGCTGCACGATTCTGTTTTGGTCATGATTTCCGTAATACTTGTCATGATTGTCTTCGCAGGAATGGTTGTCTACTTTGACCTGACAGGGTTCATAGGCAGGATTGTAGCCGAAGCGGGAAATGTGACCCGCCTCGACGTAAACAAGCAGGAGCCTGCGTCGTGGTGGGATGGCATCTACGGCCGCCTTACCACCCTTCAGGGCGCTTCAAATTATACGGTCACGGGCGGAAGCGTCGCCGCACTTAACCTTACCGTGTTAGACATCGGTTATTTTCTCAAGCCAAGCATGAACATTTATGCCGGCACTGTGAAGAGCATAAATTTCTCAGCCCTTGTTCCTGCAAACACAACGGAAGTTGATTCGTTCATGGGAATTTCGCCTTCAGATCCCTTATCGGCAACAAGCACCTTTGTGAACAAGACCAATTTCACAGTAAACAACGTCAGCATGGAGCTCTATTCCACTTTCACGAATTCTCCGGACGAGAAGTTTGACCTGGGAATCTTAAAGGACAAAAACACGGGTGAGATTGTATTTGTGACTCATGTAAAGCCGAACGGCACTTCCTTCAACGGAAACACCGCGGACTACCAGATGATGCTCCCCCTGAAGAATGCTTCTTCAACGCTTTATTATCTTTCCGTCGGAGAGCAGGAATGCTCTTTCAGCATAGTTTTCGCAAACGGCAGGAACTGGTTTTCCATTCCGTGCATTACTTCCGACACGCGAATAGATGTTGTTCTTTCAGACCTTGGGAAGGGAGCGGGAACAGAACACGAAACATGGGCACTACCAGGATGCACAGGAAACCCAAACGACAACTACAAAGGAAACTACACAATCATCTGGACA
>RFJB01000057.1 GCA_003695045.1 Candidatus Woesearchaeota archaeon
AAGGGAAGCGATGAAGACGCAACATCCAGGCCTACCTTTATATCGCTCAGCGCGGTGTCCGCAGAGTTCTGGAATGTCAGCTTGACTTCCGCTTCCTGCCCTGGCTCAACAGAAGACGGCGACACATCCACCGAAGACAGCTGCAGGTAGCTGTCGTAGGTTCTCACCCTGACCTCAAATTCGTCAGAGGAGTATCTCCACTCACTGTCTCCTATTTTGTATCGCATCTTTACTTTTTCAGTTCCTTCAAGGGCGTCAGGGTCGACATAGAGTTTGTAGTAAAGTATTATGCTCTCGTCCTCGTCGGGATTCGCAGTTACAACAGCATACTTTCTCTGTCCATTGTCTCCTTCAGGAAGGGAGAACGGGTAGTTGTAAACTATCTCGAATGTCACGTCCCTCGCATCAACGTATCCCCCGTTTGTCACGAGCCATCTTAGCTCCACGAAGTTTCCCGGCTCGACAGGATCAGGATCCTGGTTGAGCAGGCTGAACTGGATTACTGATGCTGAAGGCACTGAATCCGCTGCATATACTGCCGAATGCATGAGAAGCATCAGAACGAAAAGCAGAGATGCCTTTCTGACAATGCCTGCTGCTGATTTTGTATGGGTGTTTCCTCTTTTCATTTGCATCACCTTCATATTTCATTTCATAGGTTTCATTTCAAACTTCATTTACAATTGCTGGATAAACAACGCGTTCTCCGCTCTTTAATTTCTCTGTCGCGCTCCCTTTAACGATTTCTTCTTCACTCCTGACTTTTTGTTGTTTCCGTTCGTTAATGACTTCACTATCTGGCCGTCCATCAGGTAGACAGCCCGGTCAGCGAACTTTGTCAGACGCTCGTCGTGAGTGACCATGATAATTGTCTTGCCTTCCTCCTCATGAAGCTTCTGGAGGAATTCCATCACTATGTTTCCCGTCTTGGAGTCAAGGTTTCCTGTGGGCTCGTCCGCAAGGATTATTTCAGGATCATTTGCAAGGCTTCTCGCAATGGCAACCCTCTGCTGTTGTCCGCCCGACATCTCGCTCGGCTTGTGATTGAGCCGGTCGCCGAGCCCGACCATCTCCAGGAGGTGCCTGGCTCTTGCCACTCTTTCAGAGCGCGGAATACTTTGGAAGGTCATGGGAAGCATGACGTTTTCAAGAGCGGTAAGAGTGGGTATCAGATTGAAGCTTTGAAAGATGAATCCGATTTTCTGTCCTCTTATGGTTGCAAGGTCCGACTCGGACATTTCAGCTATGTTTTTTCCATCAAGCAGAATTTTGCCTCTTGTCGGAATGTCGAGGCAGCCCACCATATTCACGCAGGTTGACTTTCCCGAGCCGCTGGGCCCCATAATCACGAGGAACTCCCCCTTGTAAACATCAAGGTTTATCCCTCTCAGGGCTTCCACTTTCTCCTTTCCCATGGTGTATATCTTCCAGACATCTATCAGGCGGATTACCTTCTTCCGTTCCGGCCCGGTCCTCTTTTTTTCCATTTTCATCTTTCCTTCCTTCATCTTTCCTTCCTTTTTTATGCGCGCGCAATCTGTGGTCTGCTCACGGCCTGCGCCGTGAAAGCGCACGACTTTTCAATGACCTTCAATGACCCTCAATGACCTTCAACGAGCTTCAACGAATGCCCGTGTTCTGCGCTTTCCGCGTTTTGTTTTGCTGTTTGCCAGCCCTTACATTGCCAGCCCTGTGCGCGCTTCTTACTTTTCTTAACTCAGTGGTAAGATGTTTAAGCTGATTTCTGATTTTTGTTACCGTTTCAGGAGGCATTTCAAGCCGGGAAAGCTTCGCAAGTTCTATTTTAAGCTCAAGCATCTCGGCAAAGAAAGGGCTTGAATGAATCGCCCCGCTGTGGATGGTTTCAAACATCTTTCTAAGCTCTTCGGCTGCTTTTGGTCCTATGAGTGTTTCAAATATTTCTATGTTCTTGACTATGTGCTCTCCCACTTTCGCCTTGTGATTGTCAAGCGCACTCAGGAGTTTGTTTCCCTTGAGAGTGAGCGAGTAGATTTTTCTTCTCCCCTCTTTTTTAAGGGTTAAAAACCCGTCCGAATGCATTGCGTTTAAGAGAGGGTAAATGGAACCTGGACTGGGGTTCCAGAATCCTGTTCTGAACTTTATTTCCTTGATTAACGCATAGCCGTTCATGGGCGATTCAGAGAGTATTTTCAGGATGAGAAGCTTTAGCTGACCTGCAGAGTGGTGGATCATTGTCGGAATCGATATATCGGATACGATACTTATTAATAAATGTTTTGTTTAAACCTTCCTGTTTTCAGAAAAACCGCCTGAAGCGTGCATCCATGACACGGAAAGAAAAGAACAAGGAACCGCATGAGCCGCGAACGAAAAGAATAAATATCAAGCCCCCTGCCAGAAGTCCCATGAGCTATTTCAGGCCAAAGCCAAGGAGAAGGAAGAAGGACAACAGAAGCACAAAGATACTCCTTACTGTCGTCACCGCGTTTCTCATGATAACGAGCATAATCGGGTTTCTGGGAAACAGCCAGAATACCGAAGGAATTGACTATAAGGGATACACTTTCACGCAGACGCCCCAGGGCTGGAATGTAAAGGTCGGAGAAGAGAAATACACTTTCTACACGAACCCGTATGAAGCGGAGAAATACAATTTAAGTTCAGATGCAGTTGAGATGCTCAAGGCCTCAAAGTATATTGTTGCCACATTCGACACCTCGTTTGACGACCTTCAGGCGCTTGATATTGCACGGTTTGACCTTGCCAACGAGCTTGACTCAGGTCTGGGAATCACTGTTTTTTCGGGAGTTGCAGAGGAGAACAGCACGTATCCCCTGCCGGTCATCACATGCGACAACGCGACGTCAATGATTCCGGTGGTGTATTTCAAAAGCAGCGACAGGGCAATGATAAAGAGAGACGGCTTTTGCGTTGTTCTTGAAGCTCCCACAGGAGTCACAGCCCTTAAGCTGAAAGACCGCCTCGTGTATGGCATGCTTGGAATCATGGAGTAGATCAAGATGCCGGAAAGAAAAGAAAAAAGCAAAGCATCAGGAAGAGGCAAAAAGCAGGAGAAGGGCAAAAGCACTTCTAAGTCCTCTGAAAGCCGTGGAATCACTCAGAGTGCGGAAAAACAGCAGTTAAAGAGCGGGTGGAGCACAGAGCATCTCAGAACAGAGAACGAAGAAGAAAAAATTCAGGACAGGAGTTTCCTTTACATTGTGGGGTTCATAATTGCTGTTCTCGTTCTGCTCATTCTCATCCCAAGATTTTTAACCAAACAGGAGGTAAAAACAATCGACGATGCATTCAGAGAAACGCTCAACGGAGTTGAGAACGAGCACCAGTTCGTGTACAACGGATTTGCGTTTGTCTATTATGACGGCTTGTGGTACACTCAGGTCGCCTCAAAGAAAAGCATATACACCATTCCGTTCCATTACAGCCCGAAAGAGGTTGAGAATGTGTCATTCAGCGGCTACTCTGAAGAGTTCATGACCTACATGATTAATCATCCGCTTTCAGACGGCAAGGTAGGGACTTTCATAACATTTGACCCGACTGACAAGAACCAGAAGTATCTTGCTCTGGCGAACGGCGAGTTCTCATTCAGTTTTGTCAAAACCACCGGCGCCACTGTCGCGCCCGCATGCACAAAAAACGAGACATACGCCTGCTCAAACCTGCCAATACTGACCTGCAACGAGAGCAAGATGCCGGTAATATTCTTTGACAATACCGACTCAGAAATGGGCGAAGACGAGAACGCAAAGGTTTCAATAACCAAAACCTGCGTGACCATCAGCGGAAGCGGACCCGAAATTGTGAGAGCAGCCGACAGGTTCCTCTATGACCTGTTCGGCATTATGGAGTAAACCGTATGACTGGAAAGGAACCTGACGCATCAAAGGAGAAAAAGGTTTCCCATTATTATTCTCCCGAACAGGATTCGGACTTTGTGGTTTCCAGCGTGAATGCTGTCCTGAGAAACAGGGAGTTCGTATTCTCCACTGCTCCCGGCGTGTTTTCAAAATCCAGAGTCGACCCCGGGACAGCGCTCCTGGTGGAGAGCGTTGACAGGAACTGGCTTTCCGGAAAGAAGAAGCCGAAAATTCTGGATATTGGTTGCGGTTACGGCGCTGTTGGCATAGCGCTTGCCAGGGAGTTTCCGAACGCAGAGGTTGTAATGAGCGATGTCAACCGGCGCGCCCTGAAGCTGGCAACTATCAATGCAAAACAGAACAATGTCAGCAATGTCCAGATTCTGGAGAGCTTTCTCTACGACAATATCAAAGGAAAATTCGACCTTATACTCAGCAATCCCCCCCAGAGCGCTGGAAAAGACGTCTGCGTGGGGATAATAAGGGGTGCGCATGACTTTCTGAAAGAAGGCGGCATCTTTATGTTTGTCGCCAGGCACAAAAAGGGCGGGAAAACACTGGAGAAGGAAATGATTGATGCTTTCGGGAACAGCAGCGTCGCAGCGAGGAAGAGCGGCTACAGGGTTTACCTGGCAGTAAAAAAGAAATGATGTTTGTTAATGCTCGACAACTTCCCGCTTTTCAGGATTCCATGAAACAAGGCGTATTCCTGCTCCAAGCTTCAAAAGCGCGGAGATAAGAGCCATGTGCTCCTTGCCCGTTCCGGAAACAATGTTGACTCCGACATCTCCAAGGCCTATATGCTCACGCAGCTGCTCGCGTATTTTCTTTTCCATTTCCGTTATCGTGGAATTTCCCGGAACCAGAACCGTCTTGAAGGGCTTTTTTGTCCGGAACTTTTCTGCCCCGAACTCGTTGGTCACCACAAACACCTGCTCCCAGTCCTCGTTCTCAATGAGCTGGATTACTTCAGTCCATGTTCCCTTTCCTATTCCAACCGAAACAACAAGCGAAGCCATGCGCAAATGGAATGGAAGCGCATTAAAAAGGGTTTCGGAACAAAACGCGCAAGATTTTCATAA
>RFJB01000058.1 GCA_003695045.1 Candidatus Woesearchaeota archaeon
AAACCCTGAGAAGCTCCTCCTTGATAGAGACCAGGCGGCGCTTGGTTTCCCTGAGTTGGTCATCATTCATGGTAGAAAAAGCGTTGCGGGCATATTTAAGGTTTTCCATGGGCGGAGAGAAAAAACACATATCAGAAATGAATAAGATTGTTCAAAAACGGATGAGTTCGTGGCGAGGACCCTTGCCCCTCTTAAAGGCAGAGTTCACATGTAAAGCCAGCTTGCTCCCGCGAGTGCTGTGCCAATGCCGGCAGCGTAAAGAAGGGGTTCCGGACGAAAAGTCAGCCGGCCGAGAATTTTCTCTCCCTTCGCAACATAAGAGCCGAGAAGGACCACTCCGGAAAAGAGCGCCTTGGGAAGCAAAAGCCCCCAGGCGGCGCCGAGATGCTCTATTGATTCCCGCAAAACAGGGTTCATCTCAGTGATTAAGCCCTGCTGAAGCCCGTAATAGGTGGCAAGGTAGTCGGCAGCGGAGCCGGCAAGATAAACCCCTGCAGCTGCAAGAAAGCCCTTGTTGTCCCTGACAAAGCCCCTTATTTTGTCTTCAAGACCCATTTGAAGCTTCACTCTCCTTCCAGAAGTCAAGCTCTTCCGTGTTCTCGTCAATGGCAATGCCGCGCTCGGCGACAACCCTCGCTCTTCTCTCGGCAGACATCCTGTCAAGCGTGCCCTTGCCGGACAGGCCGACAAAAGAAGCAGGAGTCAGACGCACATACCCGGAAGAGGAAATCTCCCTTCCGGAATTGACAGCATCCATGAAAGCGTCAAAGTCAATCCAGGTGTGCCATTTGCCGTTCCTGAAAAAGTCCTTCCTGGCAGCCATGACGACTCTTGAGGGAATGTGCTCGGAAACAATCTCGTAATCGGGAAGAAGATCAACAACCCTTTTTGCAAACGCAACGACCTCCTCGTGCAAAGGCATGTTTTTCAGGGACAGGCGCTGTCTTGAGGCGCCGACAAACATGTAGCCCTTGATCTCTATGAAGTCAGGGTCTGCCTTTCTCAAAAGCTCCGCATAGTTGCGCTCGTGGCTCATGTTCATGTCCTTTATTGCAGTGATGCGGACGCAGGTTCGGTGCTTTTTTTGTGCAAGGGCATGCATGCTTTCAATGTACCTCTCCCAGAAGTCCGGAAAGAGGGGCTTGTCGATTTCCCTCAAAAGCTCCTCAGTGGGCGCGTCCATGCTCAGGTAGAGCTGCGTAACAGGAGCCAGATTTCTTATCTCGTCGGGATACTGCGCGTTGGTAACGAGAAATGTTGAAATCCCCCTCCTGTGGAACTCTGCGATGGCATCGTTTATTCTCGGATAGGTAATGGGCTCTCCCGTCAAAGACAAGGCGACATGCTTTATTGTTTTTGACGCTTCGTATGCCGACCTGTCGGCATCGGGATTGCCGCCGAAACCCTTGAGAAGGTCGAGCTGCGCCTTTATGCTGTTCTCCACGATAAACTCCGGATCGTCAACACCCCATTTCCAGTTCTTTGAAACAGGCGCCTTGTAGCCGCGCCAGCAAAAAACGCACCTGTTCGCGCAGCTCAAGCTTGTGCTCATCTGAAGGCACTGGTTGCTCATTATGCCGTAGAACTTGAGCTTGTAGCAGCCGCCCTCGCCCTTAATCATCTTCTTCGTCCAGCCGCACACCTTGACGGCGCTGTGGCTGCCAATGATGCGGTAGCCCTGCTTTTCCAGGTTTTTCCTTGCGGTCGGCGAAAGCATGAGAAACGGAAATCGCGCCGGATTAAAAATGTTTTGTTGAAGCAAAAGATTTATCTTTGCAAAAAACAGCGAGAAGAGCATGGGAAGAATATCCGCAAGTATAATGCCTGACACAAGAGCCGGCTGGTGTTCGGCATGCCTTATTCTTGCCTTTTTCATGTTCATGATTGTGTTCTTTGTTTTCGTAAAGCTCGGTGAGAGGGGAGGAGCAGGATTCTTCAGCAATCTGAAGCTGACAGTTCCCTTCCTCGCGGCAGTGCTGACAGGAATATTCTCGTTTGCTTCAGGCATCGTTGCAATAGCAAAAGAGAGGGAAAGGTCCCTCATTGTGTTTGCATCCACGCTTACAGGACTGTTTGTCCTGCTCTGGGTTCTCGGAGAGATTTTGTGGCCGCACTAGCACGCCTAATGAATAAATAGATTCCATACTCTGCATGCCAGACAAATATAAAGAAAGAAAACTCTGGAATGAGCAGAGGTGAAAAAGATGGGTTTTGAACTGGAAAGAATAGAGCTTGAGGAAAAAGAAGAACTCCTCGAGCCGGCAGCATTCTCCTTCTTCAGCATTTTAACCATGGCGTGCTAACGAAAGATACATAAAGAAGATATGGATTGGTTTCTGCATGGCAAAGAAAAAGATGACCTATGCGGATGCAGGAGTTGACATCTCAAAAGCAGAAGAAGCCACAAAAAGGTTCAAGAAGTATGTGAAAGCCACAAGAACAAACCTTGTTCTTTCCGACGTGGGCCTGTTCGGGGGCATGATAAGGTTTCCAAAGAACATGTACAAAGAACCCGTCCTCGTGGCAAGCACTGACGGCGTAGGCACCAAACTCAAGGTTGCCTACAAAATGGGCATTCACGACACAATAGGCCAGGACCTCGTCAACCACTGCGTCAATGACATTCTCGTTCAGGGAGCAAAGCCGCTCTTCTTTCTGGACTACATAGGAACCGGAAAGCTTGAGCCGGGAGTCATAGCGGACATTGTGAAGGGACTTGCAAAGGCGTGCAGGGAAAACAACTGCGCGCTCATAGGCGGCGAAACAGCCGAAATGCCGGGCATCTACTCAAACAACGAATACGACCTTGCAAGCTGCATTGTCGGGGTTGTGGAAAGAAGCAAAATCATTGACGGCTCAAAGATAAAGGCGGGCGATTCAATAATAGGCCTGCCGTCTTCCGGAC
>RFJB01000059.1 GCA_003695045.1 Candidatus Woesearchaeota archaeon
GGCAAGACAAAAAAACCGGCCAAAGAAGGAGAGGTCTCAATATACTTTGACAATTCCGACAAGACCTTCCCGACTAACGACCCTTATGTCAAGATAACGCGAATCGTAAGGCAGAACGGAACGTCAATATACAAGATAAACGACGAGACCAGAACAAGAGCCCAGATTCTTGAGCTGTTATCGCTTGCCAAGATAAATCCCGACGGCTACAACATAATTCTTCAGGGAGACATTGTGACATTTGTAAACATGTCAAGCAACGAGAGAAGAGCTATAATCGAACAGATTGCAGGCATATCCGTTTATGAAGAGCGAAGGCAGAAAGCAGAGAGGGAGCTGGAGAAAGTTGAAGAGAAGCTCAAGGAAGCAGACATAATTCTGGCCGAAAGAGAAACATATCTGAAAGAGCTGAAAAAAGAGCGCGACCAGGCGCTGAGGTACAAAGAGCTCCAAGACAGGATAAAAACGCACAGAGCATCCTTCCTCCACAAGAAAATAAAAGAGAAAGAAGAGAAAATCAAGGATTACGAAAGCAGAATAGAAAAAATCAGAGAGCAGACCCGGAAGACAGAGGAAGAGATAAACGGGCTGAAGGAAAAGATAGCCGAAAAGAAGGAAGAAATAAGACGGATAACAAAGGAGATAGAGGAGAGGGGAGAGAAAAGCCAGGTGGCGCTTCACAAAGAAGTTGAAAAGCTCCGGGTTGACATTGCGACAGGAGAGCAGAAGATAAAGTCATACGAGAATGAGATAAACCGGCTGAACACACGAAAGGAACAGCTTTACTCATCGCTGAACGAGCTTGAAGGCAAGATAAGCGAGACCAGAAACAGGATAGACGAGCTGGACGAGCTCCTCCAGGAAAAAAAGAGGGAGCAGGCAACTTACGAAGAGAAAATATCTGAGTTCAAGAAGAAATACAATCTTGAGGACAGCTCCGAAATTGACAAGGAAATAGAAAAGATAGACGCCGAAGCAGACGAAAAACAGAAAGAGATACAAAAGCTCAGGGAAGAACAGCAGGAACTTCTCAGAACAAAAGACCGCCTTGAGTTCAGAATATCCAGCATGGAAGAGCAGGTAGAGAAGGTAAGGCAGATACAGAAGGAAAACGAGGCGGAGCTCGCAAGCTTGAAGGACAAGAAAGCGGAATTCAAAAACATAACAGTCACCCTTGCGCAGCTCCTCAATGAGGATTCTTCCCTCTCAGCCCAGCTTGGAAACGCAAGGGCCAAGCTTCTCAAGACAAAGGAAAAGCTGGCAGAGATAACCGCCAGAAACATAACCATACAGGAGAAGGTGGCGGGAGACATCGCGGTTCAGAAAATACTGGAAAACAAGTCGCGGCTTAAAGGAGTCGTTGGAAGCGTCACCGAGCTTGGAGAAGTTGAGAGCAAGTATGCGATGGCAATGGAAGTCGCGGCGGGACCGCGCCTCAAAAGCATTGTGGTCGAAAGGGACGCCGACGCTGCAGAGTGCATAAAGTATCTCAAGAAGAACCGGCTCGGCACGGCAACATTTCTGCCAATCAACAAGATAAAGGGAGCCGCAATAAGCGATGAGGCAAGAAAACTTACCAAGATAAACGGAGTTCACGGGCTTGCAATAGACCTCATCAGCTACGACCCCCGCTACAGGAATGTTTTCAGGTATGTCTTCGGGAACACCCTCGTGGTGGACAACATTGACGTTGCCAGAAGGATAGGAGTAGGCAAGATAAGAATGGTGACGCTTGACGGAGACCTTGTGGAAACCTCAGGAGCGATGCAGGGCGGCTTCAGAAAGAGAAAAACAGGCGCTGCATTCAGGGAAAAGGAACTTTCAGGAGAACTGGAAAAGTACGAAAAAGAGGAGCAGGACACTCTTTCACTGATAAAAACGCTTGAGAAGAGAAAGGAAGAGGTTGAAGAGAAGATAGGCGAACTGAGGGAGAAAAAGGCGGAGCTTGAAGGAGACATAATCAGGATAGAAAAAAGCCTGCACCTTGAAGATTCCGACCTCGAGGCATCTCTGGAACAGAAAAAAGAGCTTGAAAGGGAGCTTGAAGAGGCAGACAAGAAACTGTTTGAGATAGAGAGCTCAATCTCGTCAATGAACAGCGAACTTGCGCAGATGAAGATAAAGAAGCAGCAGCTGAGAGAGAAAATAAGCGAACTCAGAAACCCGACGAAGCTCGCCGAGCTGAACACATTTGAGGAAAAACTGTCGCTCGTGAAGGAGGAGATTCTGAAGATTGAAAGCGAGAAGAAGAGCCTTGCATCCCAGGTTGACGATATTCTCAGGCCGGAACAGGCAAACATCCAGAAGATAATAAAACAGCACGACAAGGAAGAAAGCTCTTTCAGGCAGAACATCCAGAACCTTAAAGAAGAACTGAAAGCCAAGAAAGAAGAACTTAAGGAGAAGGAGAAGCAGGAGAAGGAGTTCTACGCCCAGTTCAAAAAGATGTTCAACGAGAGGAACAAGCTGAACGACGAGATACAGAAGCTTGAGAACAAGGCAATCCTGCAGGAGGAGAAGATTAGAAGAACAGACGCGCAGGCAAACGCGCTGATGATAGAGCAGGCAAGAGTCAAGGCAGAGCTCGCGGGACTCGAAGAAGAGTTCAAGGAATACGAGGGAGTGAAGATAATAGAAAACAAGTCGCTCGAAGACCTCCACCTGGCCGTAAAAGAGGCGGAAAGAGAAATTAACAGGATGGGAAATGTGAATCTCAAAGCGCTGGAAGTTTATGAGAACGTCCAGAAAGAATACGACGAACTGACTAAGAAGAGGGAGAAGCTTGAAAGCGAGAAGAGCGATGTTCTCGTGATGATGAACGAGATAGAAGTCAAGAAGAAAGAAGTGTTCCTGGAGACATTCGAGAAGGTCAACAAGAACTTCCAGGAAATATTCGGAATGCTCACCACAAAAGGAGAAGCATCTCTCGTTCTTGAAAACCCGGAATCCCCGTTCGAGGGAGGCGTCAGAATCCGCGTCAGGATAACCGGAAACAAGTTCCTTGACATCCGAAGCCTGTCAGGGGGAGAAAAAACCATGACAGCTCTCGCATTCATATTTGCAATACAGGAGCACGACCCCGCTCCGTTCTACGTTCTTGACGAAGTCGACGCAGCCCTTGACAAGAGGAACTCCGAGAAGCTGGCAAAGATGATAAGAAAGTACTGCGACAGAGCCCAGTACATAGTGATATCCCACAATGACGGAGTCATATCAGAAGCGGACAACCTTTACGGCGTATCAATGAACGAGCATGGAATAAGCAAGGTGGTAAGCCTCAAGGTTTGACAAAGGAAAGATGCTCCTTCAGGACAGAACGCACGCCGCCGGCGGTTCTGTCCCATGTGTAGAGTTCTGACGCCGTCTTTCTCGCGTTAACGCCCATCTCCTTGAGAACTGAACTGTGAGACAGAAGCCACTCAAGCTTCATGCTCAGAATCAGAGAGTTGCCCTTCCTGAAAAACATGCCATTGAACCGGTCCCTGATGTACGACTGAAGAAGCCCGACAGGCGTGCACACGACGGGAACACCGCATGACATCGCTTCCAGCGAAGACAGGGAGGTCGTCTCAAGAAGGCTGGGCAGAACATAAACATCCATTGCCTGCAGGTAAGGGACCACATCATCTTTCTTTCCCACAGCAATAATGTTTGAGTGGGAATTGATTATTTTATCAAAATCCCTGACTCCTGTGCCCACAAGAAGCAGAACCGCATCAGAACGCTTGGAAGAGAGCCTCAAAAATGCCCTGAAAAGAGTTTTAAGATCCTTCTCCCTGGCAATCCTCCCGCAGTAACCGATTACTTTTTTATCCGGGTTGATGCCTATTTTTTCCTTTGCCGCGGATTTGCTGGAGGGCGGAACGAATTTTGCAGAGTCAACCCCGAGAAGAACGACATCTTTCGGCGGAAAAATCCCGTTGACTTCCAGAATCTCCGAAACTTCATGGCTCGGCACCATAAGCCGGTCGCATTTGTTGTAGGTGTTTCTCGCGAGGATTTTTGTCAGCATCCTCACAGGCCTTCTGAGAAGGTTGTGCCTTGAAAGAGCCATTCTTACCAGGTCCCACTCTATCGAATGAACAAAAGAGAGCAGGGGCTTTTTGTATCTGTGGGCTGTTCTCAGAGAGAAAAAGCCCAACGGACCTATGGTCTGAGTCCATACAATGTCGGCAGAGCGAACTGCCTTCCTGATTTTCACCATTGCTGAGAGTGAAAGCTTGGAAGGGTTAAAGTCGCCCACCCTTACCGGAAGAACAGGAATGCGGATAAGCTGCAAATTTCGGGAGATCTCTGAGCTGACAGGCCCAAAATGCGGAGCCACAACGCTGATTCTGAAATCGTCCAAGAGCCGCGGAATAACCTCTGCAAGAAACCGCGCAATGCCGTCCCATCTTGGAAGGAAGTTGTCAGTAGCTATGAGGAGGCGGGGCTTGGCGTCTTTTTTTGATCCTCCTGCCATGACAACACCTCATTTTACCTTGAAAAACACTTCGGCAAACCTGGTTTTGTGCTTGATACCGTTCAAAAAGTCCCTCGCAAGGATGGTGCCAATGAGCGTGAACCATGTCGCCTTCTGACTCTTGTGAGCCCTGAAAGCCGCAAGTTTGGTCTTGAAAGTTTTAGAGATGTCAACCACCAGTTTCGGACTGTCGCGCTTTTTGAGACGAATGGGATTCCAGACGCTGAATGTGAAGACAGGAGGAGGGTTTTCCATGCCGGATACAGCATCAAGCACCGCCCTGAGAACCGCTCTGTGGTCGGGATGCGGGTCGTCGGGAGAATGCGTAAATATGCGAAGCGGCTTTTTCGACGAAATCTCGCTCCTGAGTTTCGCAATTATGTTTTTATTCTGAATTTCCTTCGGGAATTTTCCTTCGGAAAGCCCGTAGACCTTGACTGACGCGCCCCCCAGTATTTTGTTTGAATCAATAAGTTCTTTTAAGCGCATGTCCTTGACAATTTCCGGCTTCAGCCACGGGTGCGATGCCTCGCCGTAAGAAAACACGAGAGTGTGAACTTTTTTGCCCTCCAAAGCGTATTTCGCCATGGTGCCGCCGCAGCCAATGACCTGGTCGTCATTGTGGGCGCAGATTACAAGAACGGCCTCCTTCCCGGATTGCTGTTTTTTGCCCGGCATAAATTCAGGACCTGTGGAAGAAAGCTTATTAATCTTTCCCTGCCCGGGAATTCCTTCACTTGCCGGTCAGGGTAATCCTGGTTATTTCCGGAGGCGCAAAAACGCGCATGGGCGGACCCCAGGTGCCCGAGCCCCTTGAAACGTAGAGCGTGAAGCTGCCCTGCGTGTAGAGCCCGCTGACCGCTTTGTAAACAAGCTTCTCGAACAAGCCGAATGGAAAAATCTGCCCTCCGTGAGTGTGGCCTGAAAGCTGAAGGGATATGCCGTGCCTGACAGCATCATCAATTCCGACAGGAACATGATAGAGAAGAACAGAGGGAGCATCCTTCGGGATGTTCAATTCTGAAAGTTCAGGGATGCCCTTGCGCATTTCCGAAACAGGGTTGTCTATTCCTATAAGAGTGATCCCGTTTACACGGGTAAGCGAATTTCTGAGAGGCGTTACATTCAGGGATGCAACAATTCCTGAGGTCAGGTCTGCGCCAACATATTTTTCGTGGTTTCCCGTGATGAAAAAAGAGCCGAATCTTGAACGAAGGTCCTTTATTGGCTCAACAAGATGCTTTAACTTTTCCTCTGAATGAGCAGACGAGCCGTCAAAAAGATCGCCAGTGATTACGACAACATCGGGATTTAGGGAGTTTGCTATTTCAACATTTTTCCGCACGAAATCAGGACCGTTTATGGCGCCAGCGTGAATGTCGGAAAGCTGGACAATGGAAAACTCCGATATGCCGTCGGGCATGTTGTCAACCGGAATAACAACTTCTTCTACCTGAATGTTTCTGGCAGAGAAGAAACCGTAAAGAGAAATCAGGAGGGAGAGCGAAATCACAACCACAGCGACTGCTTTGAGCTGCTGGGGCGACAGA
>RFJB01000060.1 GCA_003695045.1 Candidatus Woesearchaeota archaeon
AACTCATAACGCCCTGATGAGTCCGTTGTGACCGTGGTCTGGCCGTTGGAAACAGAGGCACTCTCAAGAGGACTGCCGGAAGAGTCGGTTATGAAACCTGTAATGTTGGAAGGGCGGACGTCAAAGGAGCCGCAGCGCTGAGAGCATTCTGTAGGGGAAGTGACACCTGCAATGTTGGAACCGTTAGTGTAAACTCCGACATAGGAGGAAGGAAAGCTCGGGCTTTGATCAAGAGAGTAGCATTCTGTCTGGCTCACAAATTCACAGTACTGTTGCAACGGGTCTGAAGGGTCGTACCACACGCAGCACACGTCTTCGCAGACGGGAACATCGGAACAGTCGGTGTTGGGATAATACTCGTCGCCGGAACACTGGGCTTCATACTGGGTGTCGGCGCATCCCTGGCCCTCGTAGATGCAGCAGCCGAAGCCGTTAAGGCATTCAGGCACAGGAGTGTTCTCGTCAAAGCAGTTGGCGTTCCCTGCCACAAAAGAGGTGTTGCAGAGGTCATAGCCCGGAACGCTTGGATCAGTGCCGCAGCAGGCGGCATCGTCAATGTTTGAGCATACGAAGATGCTTGCGGAAGCAACAGGATGAACGCAGCAGCCGAAATCAGCGGAAACCTGCGTTGAGGAGAACGCCACAAAAAGGGGCGCCGCAAGAATCAGCATGGCAAAAGCGGCATGCCTTGAAAAGCCGGCCGGCGCGCCTGCCAGAAGAGACATCAGGAAAAGCGCGGAAACAACGCTGGTAAAAAGCAGCGGCAGGAATGCAGGGATTGCCACAGGAGAAAAAGAAGAATCAGCCCTCTTTTGCGGAACGGGACTGGCTTCCAAGGGGGAAACAGAACCCCAGTAACCGCTATCGGCAGTATCATAAGAGAGGGCTGCAGAAGAAACAGAATCGGCAGTATCAGCCCACACCATGCCCATAGAAGAGAATATGAGGTTGAAAAGAAGCCAGAAAGAAGTAACAAAACGAATAGTAACGCTACCGCGACCTCCCTGCGAAACGCTGAACATCAAGACGCCTCTTTTTTGAAATGTGAAAGTGAATTCAGCAAGAGGTTTGGTGCGGAATAAAGGTAAAACTACCTCAAAAGAGGCAGACACCCACCCAAACGCTTGCGGCTCTCAAGAGCCGAAGCCCGCACTAAGGCCTAACGACCAGGTCAGACCTCTAAAGCTGATACTGCCGATATCAACCTCAACTATGAAATAACTGATTTAAAAATGTTTCGGAAAAGCAAAAGGTTCATTTGCCACTCGCAGAACGCAACACATCATCCCATTCCTTCATGATTGCCTCAAAAGAGAAGTCCTCCGCACGCTTTTTTGCGAGAGAGGAGAAGCGCTTTCTCAGGGAAGAATCGCGCAGGAACTTTATTATGATGTCAGCCCATGTCTTCTCTTTTTCGCACGCTTTCAGGGAAGGGTTTGAAAAGTCAACGCGGCAGGGCAGAAGAGAGGGCATCAAAACACCGAAATCGGAAAACTCCGGCTCTGAAGCAGAACTGGAGATGTCTGAATCAGGAGCAAGAAGCTCTCTCGGCCCTGATTTGCAGTCGGCTGCGATGATTGGAAGGCCGACTGCGCATGCTTCAATGAGAGCAACGGGAAAGCCCTCCCACAAACTCGGAAAAACAAAAATGTCAGAGCGGGCAAGAAACTTGTAGGGGTTTTTCTGGAAGCCCGCGAAGAAAACATCAGCATCTTTCGGGACAGAACTTGCGGAAGGCAGGAACACCGGACGAAGACCTAGATTCCGGGAGAAATCCATGAGAAAACTCCTGAGTTCGCCGTCTCCAACGAGAAGAAGCTTCGCCTCCGGAACGGATTTCTTCACAAGGGAGAACATGCGCAGGAGATTTGCGTGGCCCTTCTGGTCGGTCAAGCGGCCATGGTTCACAAGAGTGAGACCGTCAAATATATGCGACCATGATTCGGGGACGTGCTCTTTGGAAAGCTCGGAAATCCTCTCAAGCTCAAGAGGGTTGTAAACAGTCCTTACCCTGGCCGGGTCGAAGCCAAAGTTGTCAACAAGGTCAACGGCAGCAAGACGGGAAGGAACAGTTGTAACTGCCGCCCTTGAATTAAGGCGCCTGAGAAGAAGCTTGTAAGAGAGATTCCTAACGAGAGAAATGAGAGGCCCGAGCTTGTCGGTGGCGAAGAAAGTTGAAGCGTGAATATGAAGGGAAAAAACAAGATTTGGAAGCCGGAGCAGGGCAGCAAACAGGGAAGTGCGCATCATGAAAGAAATTGTTATTACATTTCTGTTCTTCCTGAAAAAGCGCCAAGCCCTGAAAAGGTGAACCGGAAAGAAGAGAATCTTCAGGAGAGGAGAAGCCCTGCCGTCCAGAGAGGAAAGGCAAACCGTAGAAACGCCATCGGGAATGTCAAACTCAGCACCTTTCTCAAGAGTGAGAAAGGAAACCCTCCTGGTCTTTGAGAGGTGCGAGGCAAGCTGCACGGCAACCTTCTCGGCACCTCCGAAAATAAGCGAAGGAATGAATATGACAACCGGCCTTTTGCTGCTGGAAGGGTTTTTCATTTTTTATCACTGCACACAACCGACAAGCCGCACAACTGACAAGCGAAACCGAAACAAACAAAAACAAGCGGCAGATAACGAGAGAGCAGACACATTTTAAAAGGTTTCGGGGGGAGGAAATGAAAGACACTCACTATAAAAACATAAAGATAAGATCTTTGCCAGGCATTCATGGAGAAGTATTCAATCTAATAACCAAATTTCTCCCGGAAAGGAAAATCAGAATTCTGGACTTCGGATGTGGTCCGGGAGCTCTGAGTCAACGATTAAAAGATGCAGGATACACACATATCTTGTCTGTGGACTGGGATTCTGATCAGTTCATGGCCAGCACCAAATTCAGGAGAATCGACTTCAATGACGAGGAACAGATGAGAAACTTTTCTATGATGCACAAGAACAAATTCGATATTGCTATCAGCGTAGAAGTGATTGAACACCTGAAAAACCCATGGTTGTATGTTGAAACAATGAAGAATGTCATAAAGAAAGGGAGATACATACTGATAACAACACCCAATATCAGCTCCTGGTTTTCCAGGTTAAATTTCCTCTTAGAGGGGCGACCAAGACGGTTCGCCAAAGAGAATTTTAGAAGGGATGGCCACATCACCCCGGTATCATTATGGCAGATAAGAAACATGTTTAATGAGTTCGGCTTGACAACGGTAAGAGTGAGAACATATGAAGGTAACTCTCTGTTTTATTTTCCCAGCATAAAATACAAGTGGATTGCTGCAAATC
>RFJB01000061.1 GCA_003695045.1 Candidatus Woesearchaeota archaeon
ATGTATAAAATAAAGTCAAAACCGGAGGATTTCCACGTCCGGGAAGTAATCGACCTCAAGACAAACGACTCGGGGAGGTTCGCGTATTTCTGGCTCAAAAAGAGAGGTCTGGGGACAGAAGAGGCGGTGCTTCGCATTTGCGAGAAATGCAGAGTCCCACGCAAGATGATAAACTATTCCGGCCTGAAGGACAAGCACGCAGTAACGGAACAGGCAATCTCAATAAGGCGGGAGTTCGCAGGCAAGCTTCAGGATTTTCGTGATGACAGGATACAATTGGAACTTCTCGGCTTCGGGGATGAACGAATAAACCTGGGAACTCATTCCGCCAACAGATTCAGGATTGTTGTTCGAAACATAGCATCCAAACCGCGAGTGCCGTTTGTTTTTCCAAACTACTTTGACGAGCAGAGGTTCTCAAAGAACAACGCACTGGTGGGCAAGCACATCATCAATGAAAACTTCAACGAGGCAGCCCGGCTTCTTGCACAATCAGAGTTTAATCTGGAACGGCAGGTAAAACGCGTTCTGGACGAAAACGCCTCTGATCCCGTCAGGGCCTTAAGGCAGATTCCAAGGAGAATCCTGTCCCTCTATGTCCATGCGTACCAGTCGCTAATTTTTAATGAGATTCTTGCAGAGCATGTTGCGAGGCATTCCTCAGAGTACTTTTCCGTTCCGTATTCAGAAGGTGTTTTTCGATTTCCGCTTGACAGAATTCCTGACAGGGAGCTTCCAATAGTCGGTTTTGGCACCAGCAGGCAGGTTATAGAAGAATTTTCAATAGAGGTCAGCCCCAGACAGTTCATAGTGAGGCAGATTCCCGAGCTGAGCAGCGAGGGAACGACAAGACCGGCGTTAATCAACATTTCAGAGCTTGAAGTGGGGGCTCTTGAGGAAGACGAAATGAATCCGGGAAATAAAAAATGCACAGTCGCCTTTATGCTCCCAAAAAGCTCATACGCAACAATTGTCGTGCGCGCATTATTCTCCCAGGCAGAAACAGGAAAAACTTAATAACCAGTTTGTCTCTGCGTCAATTGTGAAAACGACAGATTTAGACATAAACTTCGTCTTTCTCATAATGATACTTGCGATAGTTCTGCTCTCAGCAATAACGGGTTTTACCATTGGAAGAAACGCCTGCGTCAGCCCCAGCATATCAAAAGTAATCTGGGATTCAACATTCCTCCTGCTGTCAATGGTTCTTCTTGCTCTGGCGCTTCTCTTTCCCTACATGATTCACGGTGTGGGGCATTCTGCAATAATCCTCTCCCTGCTCAAGATAGCATCTTTCGTTTACTACTACACATACGATTATTCGGCTCTCCTGAAAAACGGAGCAGGAATTCTCACAGGAGAAATTCTCAGCACTTTGCTGGTGTTGGCAAGCGGAATCATACTTGTAAGAACTGAGTTTGACTAAACCTCAATAATCTCCTGAATGTCTTTGAAGACCTTCTCAATTGGCTGCTCTCCATTGATTCTGTGAAGAATGTGCTTTTCGTCATAGAACCTGAGCAGGGGTTCGGTCTGTTCGCGGTACACTTCAAGGCGCTTCTTGACAACCTCTTCCTTGTCATCGTCACGCTGGTAAAGCTCCCCTCCGCACTTGTCGCAGATTCCTTCCTTCTTAGGGGGCTTGAAGTCAAGATGGTAACTTGCTCCGCACTTCCTGCAAATTAGACGTCTGGAAATCCTCCTTACGACTTCGTCGTCGCTCACTTCCAAACTGAACACCATATCAATCTTTTCCAGCTTCTCCAGTTCCTTTGCCTGATCGACAGTCCTGGGAAATCCGTCAAGAAGGAAACCGTTCCTGCAGTCGGGAGCTTTCAGGCGTTTTCTCATGAGCCGGATGATAAGCTCGTCAGGCACTAACCTGCCGCTTTCAACATACTCCTTGGCAAGTTTTCCGAGGGCGGTCTCATTTTTTATGTTCTCCCTGAGAATATCGCCCGTGGATATGTGCGGTATCTTGTAATGCCTGCTTATCATGTCTGCCTGCGTTCCTTTTCCGCTTCCCGGCGGTCCAACCAGTATCAGCTTCATTTCAATCTACCCGAAATATTCTGCGTAATTCTCGTCGCCGTGGTCAAGGCTCCAAGATTCAAGCATCTTATTGACAATCTTTGCGGTTCTCTCCTTTAATGAGGGAAGCTTCTCCCATACTTCTCCTATTGCCTTCGCTATGAAGTCAGTGTTTCGCGTGACATCCCCGTAAAGAAGCTTCCTGTCAAGGACCATCAGTTCGGAATACAGCCGGTAGAGCTCTTTCTTGTCCTGCTCGGTAAACACCCTGCACTCCTGCATTGTGGCAGGGCTTGTTTCCGGCTGTAGTATCTCTTCCGCAATCTTGCAGAAAGAACCTATCCTGTCGCGCAGGGAGTGAAGCACATCTGCCACAGCAGAAGATTCCTCATCAATATCAATCTCGCTCTTCAGCTCTTCAATTGCGGGCAGGCCTTTTTGAGCTGCCAACTCCTTGTAGTCCGAATTCATTTTCCATCACTTAAAAAGCCTCTGGGGGGATTTGCACCCCCGACCTGCGGATTACAAGTCCGCCGCAATAGCTACTATGCTACAGAGGCGTTTTGAGGCAGTATGGTAGCATAAGCGGAAATACTGCATTGCAAGTTTGCAAGAGTGCATCTCTTGCTATGCTACAGAGGCGCCTCTCCTGCTGGTTTCAGGTTCCGATATATA
>RFJB01000062.1 GCA_003695045.1 Candidatus Woesearchaeota archaeon
TGCTTCCTACTGACGCCCAGCTGTTTTCAGGCCTGAAAAGTTCGCCCCACTGGTTTCTGGCGTATGTCCTGCTTATGACTGGCGCAGCAACGACCGCCTCTTCCACAAGGGCTTCATCGAGCATCTCTTCAATGCATTTGTTCCTGTAGTTTAGAAGCGGGAGGTCTCCTGCGAGAAGCAGGGTCGGTCCGGTTTTTCCGAGAGCTTCTTTTCCCCTGAGAACATTCTCAACTCTTTCTTCTCCCTGCTCGCTGAAGAGAACCCTTCCGGCATATTCGCTTTTTCCGAGCCACTCGCCGACCTCTGCGGGGCCGACAATCACTATGCTGTCTATCGGGGATGAAACAGCTGATTCCAGAACGTGTTCGATAACCGGCTTTCCGTATATTCTCACGAGGGCTTTGTTTATGTCATACAGGTATCTTTCGCCATCCCGCTTTACATAATACTTTACCTGTTCTTCCAGCGTTGTTTTTTCTTTTATGTCCTGGCCCGCCATTATTATTGCAGGGATGGCACTGCTCATGGCATGGCTGACGCTGGAAGCATATTTATATTTTACTATCCGGGAGTGGTTCTTGGGGTTTCAGTATCTTCTGGTTCTTCTTCTGCCCCTGAAATGGCTGCGTTCATTCCGGGGTTTGCTGTTCTCCCTGTTGATTGTCACTTTTACCCTTTCAACATAGGGCATTTTCCTTTTTTCAATGTTGAATCCCCTGTGGTTTTCAAGAACCCTTGAAAAGTTTTCATGGTCATAATCTGAGAGCAGATTGACTACCTGGCCCTCGTCTCCCGCCCTTGCGGTTCTTCCTATCCTGTGCACATAGTCGGTCGCGTCTGAGGGAATCTCGTAATTGTACACATGCGAGACATCTTCTATGTCAATTCCTCTTGCTGCTACATCAGTGCAGACCAGAACATCTGTCTTTCCCCTTTTGAAGTCCTCTATTGCTCTCGTCCTCTTGTTCTGCGTGAAACCGCCATGCAGGGCAACGGCTTTGACTCCGTTTGAGGACAGGTTTCGCACGACAATGTCTGTGCTCTTTCTGGTGTTGCAGAAAACAATTGACCTGCTTCCTCGCGAGCCCTTCAGCAGATGCACCAGCAGCGAGATTTTCATGTTGCGCGGAACATCATAATATATCTGTCGCAGCTTGTTCGGGTCCACCTGTTTTTTTCCTGTTATCTTTGTCGGATTGTTAAGATATCTGTCGGCAAGTTCCTTTATCTGGGGCGGAATGGTTGCTGAAAAGAAAAGCGTTTGCTCCCTGTTGGCGCACGCGCCTATTATCTCATCTATGTCGTCTATGAAGCCCATGTCCAGCATCCTGTCCGCTTCGTCAAGAACAACTATCCTGACTTTGTCTGTCCTGACGGTTCCTCTCTGCATGTGGTCCTTGAATCTGCCGGGCGTGGCGATGACAATGTCTGCCTTCCTGAGCTGTTCTATCTGGGGCCCTATCGCAACGCCCCCGTATATTGAAATCACTCTCGTTCTCCTGTTTCGCGCCATGCTTGTTATCGCTTCCTTCACCTGTTCCGCAAGCTCTCGTGTGGGCGTAAGTATGAGAGCCTGAAGGCCGTCTCCCGGGATTGTTCTCTCAACTACCCCGCTTCCGAATGCGAGCGTTTTTCCAGAGCCCGTTGCTGATTCTCCTATAACATCCATCCCTTCAAGTATCAGCGGTATTGACCTCTGCTGAATCAGGGTGGGGGTTTCAAAGCCAAGCGTTTCTATGCTTGACATCATCTCTTGGCTGAAATTAAAACTTCCAAAACTATTATTATTCTCAATATTCATCTGAATTACCTCTTGCTGTATTTTGTTGTGAGGCATGCTTTGCATTTCTGCTGCAACCTCAATATGTCAGAAAAAGCGAGATGTTGCCTGCGTTGCAGCACAAATGCTTTTTCTTAACGAGTCGTTTTAATCTGAAAAAAATAAAAAACAAATGGAAGGTTTACTCCCTTCCAACATTAACGGCTTTGGGGCCTCTGTCGCCCTGCTCAACATCGAACGTAACAGCGTCGTTGTCGTTAAGGACAACTCCCTGCTTGAGTCCTGTCTGGTGAACGAAATACTCTGTGCCGTCTTCGCCAGCGATGAAGCCAAAGCCCCTCATACTGTTAAAAAATTTTACTGTTCCTTTCATTTTCTTTTCCTCCTCAAGAATCATGAGCGTGAAACTCTATGATTTGCTTGAACTTGTTTTGTTTTTCTTTGTTTTTTTGGTGCAAACGCACCTTGTTTAGAAACAACACGCGATACTCTCAAAACGGAAACATCGTGATTCGTAGAACCAGGGTTTTCCGCGACAAGCACTTTGCTTGTTTCTAATATGCCTGGTTAATCCCCTTACACTTATAAGCTTTTCCAAACAGTTTATAAACTTGTTTTCCGGAACGGCTTTTCGCATTCTTCTCCGGCTTCATGAAATGCTTCCTGAAATGGGAAAAATTTAATAATCTCTTTTTCAAGAAACTGTTATTCAGTTGTTTTTGACACAATTGGGGGTGTTACATTATGGCTAAAACAGATTTAGGCCTTGAAGAGAACATAGAAGCGCTTCTTGCGTATGTGCTTCCATTTAGCGGCATTGCCTTCCTCTTGATAGAGAAGAAGAACCAGTTTGTCAGATTCCACGCCATGCAGTCCCTTGTCTTCTTTATCTTGTGGTTTGTACTGTGGGTAATCTCGTTTGTTCTGGCAGTTATTCCCTTCTTTGGATGGATCTTTAGATTCATATATTCTTACCTGCTTTATCTACTCGGTCTGATACTCTGGATACTTCTCATGGTCAAGGCGTATCAGGGCGAGAAGTACAAAGTGCCTTTTGTGGGCGACA
>RFJB01000063.1 GCA_003695045.1 Candidatus Woesearchaeota archaeon
GAAGACATCGCCGTCCTCTTCATCCCACGCCTTCCACAATGCGAAATCCGAAACAGACGTCTTGTCGTATTCGTCCTGCTTCACTCTGGCTCCTGCTTTGAGCTCGTCCTTCCTTATCTTGGAGAGTTTTCCATACTCCGGAAACTTGTCAATCCTGTAATACCACGAGCCGTCATCCCCCCTGTAGGCAATGCCTTTCTTCTCAAGCTTTTTGACAAGGTCCACCATTTCCTGAATGGTTTCTGTTGCTCTCGGGTAAACAGCAGCCCTTTCAATATTCAAAGTATCAAGGTCTTCAAAGAATGCTTTGATGTAACGGTCTGTGAATTCCTTTAACGACACGCCCTCCTTTCGGGAGTTTCTGATAGTTTTGTCATCAACATCCGTGAGGTTCATTACCTGTTTGACTTCATAGCCGGAAAACTCAAGATATCTCCTCAGAAGGTCGGCACAGATGTAAGCTCGAAAGTTTCCGATGTGGGCAAAATCATAAACCGTAGGTCCGCAGGTGTACATCCTTACCCTGCCCTTTTCAAGAGGCACGAACACATCCTTGCTTCTTGTGAGGGTATTCCAGATTTTCAGCATAATATCACCTGCCCGACTTTTTTCATTAGTGTTTAAATGTTTTTACCTTAAGGCGAGCTTCATTCCAATGTTCGCTTTTAAGATTTGCGATGCCGGTGCCTGATTTGCCACAATCTCAAGCGTTCCGGCGGACCCTGTGAGGGCTCCAAGTTCATTTCTTTCAAGATCAGCAAAGGTCTTCACAAACTTCAGTTCAATCTCCCGCTGTTTAATCAGGAACTTTATCTTCTTCCTCTTTCCGGGAGGAAGAATGTTCGTTGTTACATTGCCAAAACTGTCAATATCAACTATCAGGCCGCTTTTCTTCTTTGGCAGCACATCCAGCTTAATCATGCCCACATTCTTTTTTCCAACCCTGAGAATATTTCCGGTCCGGCTTATTATTGCAGCAGCCCTTGCGAATATGTCCCTTCCGTGAAAAGTGTTGCTTATCCTTCTCTTTCCGGTTTCCTTGTCAATCTTTTCACAATCCAGCGAAACGGACTCAATAATCCCGTCTTCTTTTGCGGCCGAAAAAAGAAGTCCGTTGTCAGGCCCGACAAAAAAATAATTCCTGCTCTTCACGGCAAGAGCTTTTCTTCCGGTTCCCACGCCCGGGTCGACCACTGCAAGGAAAATAGTGCCGGCCGGGAACTCCTTATAGGACTGAAGGAGGCGCCATGCTCCCGAAACCACGGAATGAAACGGAACGGAATGTGTTATGTCCACTATGCTTGCAGCGTCATTATTGCTCAGTATCACGCCCTTCATCTGCCCGACATAATGGCTGTCTCCAAAGTCGGTCAAAAGAGCAACAATCATAAGCTCACCTTCTCCTAATTTCTCTTCTTGCAGACAAACAGGCAGTGGTCCTTCTCAAACGGATCCAGGTAGCGGTAATCAACAACGACAAGCTCTCGCTCAAGAGTCCTTCTCACTTCATTGAATATTTCCTTCGGCTTTCTTGAAACATCTATTGAGCGCGCCTTGACAGCAAGCATCCCGAAATGCCCCGGTTTTAGGAAAGCCCTGCAGCTTCGGGTAAATATCTCTGTCTGGTTCTGTTGGGCTATATCCTGATATACAAAATCAACAAGCGGAACCCTTCTTCCGAGTTCCTCAAAGTCCTGCGCATCTGCAAGAACAGGGGCAACATTCTTTCTTTCAGCAGAAACAAGGATAAGCTCCCTGACGACCTGCGGCGCTTTCTCAACAGCAAAAATCATACCGGTTCGTATTATGTCAGAGATAAAGGAAACAGTGTAGCCATGAGCAGCTCCGAGATACAGCACATTCATGCCTTCCCTGATGCCTATCTGGGAGATATCCTTCATTATCGCAGCTGCAAGCTTCGACCTCTCCGGTTCCCACTCCCTGAATACCTTGCCGTTCATTCTTATGAGCGTCTCCTCGGGGAAACTCTCTTTTCCAGTCAGAGATTCGGTGAACAGGCGTTTGCCTTTCCCTCCCGCAAGAGAATAAATGTTGGGAAATTTCTTTCCAAGCATTTCCAATTTTGTATTGGTGCGCCTTCTTTGGTTCCTGCGTCTCATCTTAACTTTTCCTCCAGCTCTTTCCTGAGCTGTTTTCCCCTGAAGCCGCCTTTGAAGTAGTCAATTCTTGCGGCAAGCGCAATCTTGTCGGCAAGCATTCTTGATGCTTTCCCCCTGTTCTTTCCTGCAGAGGCGATGAGAGGATGCTGAATTATAAGCCCGTGTTTCGGGCATCTCGCTCCGGTGGTCAAATGCCTGAACAATGCCTTCTCCGCTCCAAGAAGCTGAATTGTGGATGCAGGCATGCTGCACAACCTTTTCAGAGACCCTGCGTGAGACAGGAGTTTAGCCCCTATCAGAGCGCCGGCAACCTCCTTGAGATTCGGACAGCAGTTTTCCATAAGCGACTCAATCTCCTTCTCGATGCTGTCCCTTAATTCGTATAACTCCAGAATCTTCTGCGCACTTTTCTGAATGCTGCTCCACATTACCGGCCGGGCTCCGAAAGGTTTAATGCTTACATCAACGCTTTTCATCCTGCCAATCAATTCCCCGCTCAGCTCTTCAGGCCGCTTCTTTGAAACGAGTTCTGAGAGAACCCTGTTGTCCGGCACCATCCTCGCTTCCGGCAAAGACCAGTAAACCCACTCCCTCAGCCGCGATGAAAGGCGGTTGCACACCTTTGCGAGTTCTTCGTGCATCGCTACTGCCTGTATTACCATCTGGTCATCGACAGCAAAATTTCTCATGCTCTCCAGAGTAAGGTAAAAGTTGATTCTTCTGAGAACTCCAAGGTGTTCAGCGTTTCCTGCTTCTTCAAGGGCTTTCTTAACAACAGCCAGATCAACGGCGTCCGCGTTTTCTTCCATGGCAAGGATTCTGCCGGCATCAAGAACTTTAATTCCCTCTTTCTTCAACTCCGACTCCTTCAATGCAATCCATGAGAGCCAGTCGCTGCTTTCGGGGGACTTCCCGGCAGGCGGAGCGAGAACGCCTTCTATGTCAAAGGAAATCTCTCTGCCTTCATCTTTCCGAGTGAGCAGTAAAATGCCTGCGTAGTGCTTGACAGCGTATTTCATGGCTTCTCAGACCTTCTGAAATAGCGGTAGTTATATAAATCTATGCCGCAACCGGAGTGCTATGCGCTTTTCCAGATATTTAAATGATGTTTCTCGGTATACAAAAGCCCTGGAAGACATAGACGCTGCTGTCAGGTCTGCAGCAGGACTGGAATCAACCAATGATTCCGACGTTAAAGATCCTGTCTCTCTCGAGATAGCGAGGCAACTGGGATTGATTCCCGATAGCAGTTCTTCTCAGGCGGCATACTATCCAGAAGATTTCGGTCAGGGATTCTTTCTTGCCGCAGACGACACTGCCCAAAGCACGTATGCTGACAATTATCTGGGCAGGGTTTTATCGTCATATCTCGAACAGTGGGAATCAGAGCGTAACGATTTCACCAGGAGAGTGCCTTTCAAAATTGTCAGAAAACAGCCCAAAAACATTATGGGAGGCGTTCTCGGATATACAATTCTTAATGAGGGATGGATAGTTCTTAGAGATGACCTTGAAGGCGACCTGAAACATCTTGTAGATGTTCATGAATCCATACACACCCCTGATGAATACGAAACAAGAGTCATCACGTCATGGATGCTCTCAGATGAAAAGCCAATGAGCATGCGCTACTGAGGTGGTCGCGATAACAGACAAACTTGCAATAATATATGTTCCCTGCGCTTCTAACGAGGAGGCAAAGTCCATCGCCTCAAAGCTTGTCAGGGAAAAACTTGCTGCATGCGTCAACATCTACCAGACAACAAGCATGTACATCTGGAAAGGAGAAATGGAAGCACAGCCCGAGTCGGTAATGTTCGTCAAAACTTCAACCTCAAAAGTGCAGAGCGCAATAAAAAGAATAAAAGAACTGCACTCCTATGATGTGCCAGCCATACTCAGCTGGGAAGTGCAAAGCCACAACAGGGACTACTCGGACTGGGCCGAGAATCAGCTCAAGTGATTACTTCTTCTTTGTTTTGCTCTTCCGTGCCTTCCCTGCTGCTTTCTTAACAACCTTTTTGACGGTCTTGATCCCTTTTTTGGCTCCTGATTTCGCAATCCTCTTTGTTTTTGACTCTGTCTTCTTGGCGAGTTTCTTTGCCTCTGCCTTTATTTTTGCCTCGAGTTTCTTCCTCTCTTTCTCGCCAAGCCGCGCCAGCTCCCTGCCGAACTTCTCAAGCTCCTCCTTCTTCAGAAGACCTTCCTTTTCCAGCTTTCTGAGCTCAGCCAGAATCTTCTTTTCTGTCATGCTCGCCAGCCCAAGTCCCAGAACAACACCTTTCTTCAGATGTTTAAGCATTCTCTCACCTCCACTGCTTCGTTGATTTTTCTATTTCTTTCTCTTCCTTCTTCTCCTCATGCATTGAGAAAGCCAGCATCAATCCCAGAATTATGGCCATGACAAAACCGGCAAGAGGCAGTATGGGGATGCCTCCCAAACTTTGCTGGGGAATGTCTGCTACGAGGGCGCCGCCAATCAGAAAAGAGCCCATCAGGATTCCTATGACCAACCTCTTTGAAGACCTGTCCATCTCTATCGTCAGAACTTCAAGGTCTTTGTGTATTTCGCGCATCGTTCTGTCACCCCTCTTTATGTTCCGCATAATCTCGCCTGTCTGCTGCGGAAACACATCCACGAACTGCTTCAGCTTTATGGCGGCATTCCGCGCGCTTTTAATCACGGATTTCGGCTTTGCCCTTTTCTTTATCAGCTTGTGAACATACGGCTTGGCAGTTTTTACCAGATTAAAATGTGGGTCAATCTCGTCTCCTAAACCCTCAAGAGTCACAAGGGATTTTCCGAAAAGGACGAAATTGGAAGGAAGAACAAGCTGGTGCTTCCGGGCTATTGCCACAAGCCTGCTGAAAACTTCACCTATCTTGATAACATGAAGTTCTGTTCCGTAATACTTCCCAAGGTACTCTCTCAGGTCCTGCTGAAGCTGCTTTTCATCAACGTCAGTGTCGTCGGCGATGCCAAGCTTTATCATCGCCTGCGTCATTGATGCAAGGTCGCGCTCAATCATTGCTATGAAAAGCTCTGTTATGTTCTCCTGAAGGTCTTCGTCAAGAAAACCCACTATGCCGAAGTCAAGAAGGGCTATCTTTCCTTCGGGCGTTAGAAATATGTTGCCCGGATGCGGATCCGCATGAAAAACGCCCTCTTCGAATATCTGCCTGAACACGACTTCTGCCACCTTCTGCATGAGGGCAGCCCGCGCCTTCTGGCTTTTTGGTATTGCGAGGTCAATGCGCTTCCCTATTATCTCCTGAAGGGTCAGGACCCTGCCGGTTGTATAGCGCCAGAAAACTTCAGGAACAATAACGTCGCTGCTTTTCCTGAAAATATCCCTGAACCTGGAAGCGTTTCTTGCTTCGTTAACATAATCGAGTTCGTTTCTCGTGTACCTCTTGAACTCCTCAACAATCTGCACAGGCCTGATTATTCTGGGGTCAGTGTGTGATTCCCATTCTTTTGCGACAAATTCCAGAATTTCAATGTCTGTCCTGAACCTCTCTTCAGCGTCAGGCCTCTGGACCTTTACAACAACCTTCTCGCCTGTTCTGAGAACCGCCCTGTGGACCTGGCCTATGGAAGCCGCTGCGATGGGCTTCCTGTCAAAGCTCTTGAAAAGGTCTTCAAGCGGCTTGTTAAGCTCGTGCTCTATAATCCGCCTGGCAACACTGAATGTGAAGGGAGGAACCTTATCCTGAAGTTTTCTGAATTCTTCGCAATACTCTTCAGAAATGAGGTCAGGTCTTAAGCTCAGGAGCTGGCCCAGTTTTATGAATGCTCCTCCGAGCTTCTCAAACGCTTCCCTGTAGGCAACCGCCTTGTTTTTCTTATCCGCTCTTTTTCTGCCCTTGAAAAGCGACGCCAGTCGGGAACCGGAGTAAAAACTTTTTCCCTCAAGAAATGCAAAGGTCCTGACTATCTCTTCAAATCGCTTAACATCCTTTATCCTTTCAGATATCTCCATGCATCAGAATTCTATCTTACCTATATTTAAATATCTTGCATTGCTCTCCAGTGATTAAACACCCGCACAAAAATATTGAACGCTTGACATCAGCCGAGCAGGGTGCCTTCAAAATCTTCTCCGTTCAGAATCTTTTTAAGGTTTGACAGGTCCGAGCCGTCCGCAACAACAACCTTTATGCCGTGCTCTTTTGCTGTCTGCGCGGCAACGGGGTCAAACGGTGCGTGAAGTCCGGGCTTCCATCCCCTGCCAAACTTGTTCTCAAACTCTTCCCAGGTCATTTTCTTAATCGGATTTGCGTCCGGGAACTCCTTCGGGTTTTTGTCATAAACGAAAGGAACATTGGTAAGATTTACGACCCTCTCTGCGCCGTAAGTAACAGCAAGCAGGACAGCATCCTTGTCCGAAGAGCATCCCGGAAGGTAACCGCTTCCTATCAGAACGGGCTTGTCAGAGTCGATGCGCTCTTCAGGATTGTCTATCACTCTTTCCTCTGCAAGCTCTCCGAAGAGGGTTCTCACAAGGTGCGCATTGAGTTTAGTGGCAGCAATCCCAATCCAGTCCAGGTCCCTGTCTGCTGCCTTCACGACATTTAAAGCTGCCTGCTGGTATCTCCTGCTGGTAGATCCGCCTCCTGTGACTATGATGGCTCTTCTCTTTTCCTCTTCAGAATTCAGAAATTCTATTATTGCCTCTCTGAAATCTTTCAAGAATCCGACGTTTATGTCCCCAGGAACTATAAGAGAACCGCCAACGCTCAAAACAAATGTCCTGTCATAACCCACTTAAAACACCGGAACATAACCGCTTTTACACATATTTAACCTTTTTCCTTTAGATGAACTGCTTATTCTTTCAGGAAGAATTCCACCATGGCAGCATAGGCAGGCCTTGTTATGAACACGCCGAAGCTGACTCCGAAGATAGTTGTTATTGCGAACCCCTTAAGCAGACCGGCACCTGCAAACCAGAGCGGAAGCATCGCGACCACTGTTGTGAAATACGCAGCCATAATGATGAAGAACGCCCTCTTGATTCTCTGCCTCCATGTAAGAATCTGCTGCTGCGCCCTGCTCCTTGAAAGAATCTCATCAGTTATGACAATCTGGTCGTCAACTCCTGTTCCGATTGCAATAAGGATTCCCGCTATTGCAGCAAGGTCAAGGTTCCAGCCAATCAACGCCGCAAGACCCAGGAGGAGGACTGCTTCAGAGAGCATGGTAAGCATAACAGGGACTGAAATCACAAGGCGCCTGTATCTGATAAAAATAACGACTCCCACAGCAAGGATTGCGAGGAGGCCCATCTTGACAGCATTCTTTGTGAACTCTTCTCCCAAAACAGGAGAGATTGCGTCTGTCTTTTCGATTGTCAGCTTAACCGGCAGAGAACCTGTGATGAGTATCGTCTGCAGGCGCTTCATGTTGTTCAATGCGTCAAAGACCGCCTGCTGCTGATTCGCGCCGACACCACTTCCTGAAATCTGAATGTCAGTAACGGCTCTGCCCTGAAGGTCCGCGCCAATGTTCAAGCTGTCAACAAGAGCGTCATCAAGATAAAGGTCAAGTGTTTCGTTCAAATATTCTTCCGAACCCCTCACCACTATCTCCATGTCTTTTGTGAGGTCCGCCTGCCTTTGTGCTGCTTCAGGGCTTAGGGAAATCGAGAACCGGAACCTGCAGGACCATGTGTTTGCGTCAACCTGGCCGCATCCTGACATCGGATCAATGCCTGAACAGTCAGCAGACCTGCA
>RFJB01000064.1 GCA_003695045.1 Candidatus Woesearchaeota archaeon
CAAAGAAAGCTTAAGGAGTTCATTTAGAGCCCGACTGCTGGATTTCGGGTTGGACAGCGCCTTTTTTTTCAAAAATTCTGGAGCTTTCCCTGAAAAGAGTGACTATTCTCCTGAACGGGCTTCTTCTCTTTATGTGGTACCTTTCAATGCTCATCTTGAAGAACACCGGGGAAATCAGGGTTGTGGTAAAACTCATGAAAACGAGGGCTGAAAAGATGTCATTTCCAATCAGGCCGTTTTCAAAAGCAATCTTTGCCGCGATAAGCTCCACGGCGCCTCTTGAGTTCATTCCCCACCCGATTGTTATTCCTTCTGCGAGCGTCCCCTCGCTAAGCCAGTTGCCTATGACAGAGCCGGCAAGTTTTCCGGCCAGCGCTATTCCTGTCACGATAATTCCCAGCATGGGGTTTGATGTCAAACTTTCATACGAGACATTCATTCCAATCCATAAAAAGAAGAACGGAGCAAGAAGCCCGAAGGTTATTATCTCAATAACCTCCATTATGCCCTTGTTCCTCTCCAATTCCTCCTGTTCCTGCGCATTCCCTGAAAAGAAGCTGTGCCTGACTATCATCCCTGCGGCGAGCGCTCCAATCACAGAGCCCATGCCGAGAAAGCTTGAAGAAACAGCCATCAAAAGGGTGAGTATCAGGAAGGTTACAAAGACGTCCGTTTTTGACGACTCTTTTTCTTTCAGCGTCTCAAACGCTTTTGGAACAATAAACCACCTTACAACATACGCAAGAAGAAGAAAGCTGAAAACCTGAAAGAGGATCAGGAGCAAACCCTGAGCAGCGTTTCTTCCTGAGCCGTTTATGTATGCAATTATTCCCGCGACAAGCAGTATCTCCAGTATGTCGTCAAGGATGCCGGCTTCCACTATGACGCTTCCGAGTTTGGTTCTCAGGATGCCGAGCTCCTGAAGTATGTCAATGGATATTGCTTCTGCGGTTATTGAGAGTGCGGCTCCGACTATAAGCGAGACGAGCGGGCTGTAGCCCATCCATCGGAATGAAATGTAACCAATAACGAAGGGCACTGCTGCGTTGAAGAAGGCAACATGAACCGAACGCTTCATACAGCTTCTGAAAGCGCCCATGTCAATCTCCAGCCCGACAAAGAACATGATGAAAACAAGCCCCAGGTTTGCGAATGCCGTGAGAACAGGCATTATGCCCTGCAAGTCAAGGTATGGCTCTATCAGCGGGGTGGTCATGATAAATCCTGCAAATACCGGAGCGAGAACTTTCGGCAGGTTTATCCTTCTGAGGGCTTCGCCGAGAACGTAGGAAAAAGTGAACGCCAGAAGTATGACAGCCATAACTTCCATTCTTGAAACCTCTTTTTGCGCACTCCTCAAAGCGACCTGCGCGCTTCGTCAAGGTCGGAGAGGAAGCGTTTAATCGTCTTGGGAACATGCTCCGGCTGCGTTGCCAGAATCTGAGACAATCTTTCCAGGAGGTCTCCTGAATACTCTTCCGAGCGGGAAAGCTCAAAGTCGGACTCTTCAAGGGGCTGCTTCTTTTTTCTCTTTTTTCTCACGGTCTTCCATTTTTCAAACAACTCCTCGACCCTGCCCGGAAGCATCTCGACGGGAACTTTGAGCAGGTCTGCGCACTCGTCAAGAATCTTCTTCTCCTGTTCCATCGCTTCTACAGCGGCATTTCCCGCCACAAATTCGATTCTGACAATCCCGTCCTGAATCTTTGATGTTTTGAGAATTATTATCTGCTCTGCTTCTGACGTTTTGTCAAGGTGCGTGCCCCCGCATGCTTCAATATCAAAGTCGGGAATCTCAACGATTCGAATCTCTTTTCCCGGGACTGCGCCGCCCTGGTAGATTCGCATTCCAAATGTTTTTTCTGCTTCCTCGCGCGGCATGAAATACTTGTGAACCGGAAGGTCCTTTCTTATTATCTCATTCGCAAGTTCCTCAATCTCTTTTATCTGCTCTTTGGTGAGCTGTTCGTAATGAGTTATGTCCAGGCGCGAGTAGGTCAGCGTTTTGGCTGCTCCTGCCTGATAAATGTGGTTTCCCAGAATCCTTCTTGCGGCGCCGTTTATTATGTGCGTCGCAGTGTGGTGCTGGGCAAGCTGTTTTCTTCTGTGCCAATCTATCAGACCTTTGACTGTTTCTCCTTCCCCAAAGGACGGTTTTTCCTTCAGTTCGTGAACTATGTATCCTCCTTCTTTGAAGACATCAACAACTTCCTGCCCGTTGAGGGTTCCCCTGTCTGCTATCTGACCTCCCGAAGTCGGGTAGAACGCTGTCCGGTCAAGCACCACATACCTGTCAATTATCTTAAGGACCTTTCCTTCAAACTCTGTAAGCTTGTAATCATCATAGTAAAGCGCTTTTGTTTCAGGAACTCCTGTTATGCGGACTCTTGATTCTTTCTTTGTCTGGGTCTGCTGCTCCTTCTTCTCATGCCTTTCTGCAACCTTTTTGTAGAAGCTCTCGTCAATCTTGATTTCTATGCCGTGCTTCCCGGCTTCCTGAGCAACAAGTTCGGGGCTTATCCCCTGGCTGTCATAAAGTTCGACGAGTTTTTCTTCAGTAATAGGCTTTTTTATTATCTGCTCGACAACCCTGTTGATTTTCTTTTTTGTGGCTTCGAACTTTCTTCTTTCAACCTCAAGGATTTCTGTTACCTCAGTGATTGATTCTGTTAGTTCAGGGAACAGCGGCTTCAGGTAGCGCGCGTGCTCTTCTGCAACATCCGGAAGGGAGACATCCCAGCCATACTTTTCAAGGAACGTCAAAGCCCTTCTGAGAATAACCCTGAGGTTGTAGCCGCCTCCCACATTGCTCGGCAGGGCTCCGTCGCTCAACGCAACGAGAAGGCTTCTTGAATGCTCTCCCACTGAAAACAACCCTGATAGGGGAAGAACAAAGTCCTTGAGTTCCTTCACATCAGTTCCTACAGCATTGGCGACGCGATTCCATTCTTTGTCTATGTTTTCCGTCTCGTCAACATTCAGGTATGAACTGTAAGGCAGAAATCTTGAAAGAAGGTCCTTGTCAATTTTCAGCCCTGTTTTTTTCAGGAGCATTTTCACGACTGTGGGAAATGTTGTTTCGTAGCTGGTGCTTGTTCCCTGGGTGAACCAGGCGTTTCTTTCGTGGCCCATTCCCATATCCAGCGCTTTGAGGTCCAGCTGTCTCGGTCCGGAGGGCGTCTGCTCATAAAGCATGTAAACCTGGTTTCCGAGTTCAAGCCCTCTGCTGAAGAACTCCATGCACGGCCCGAAGTTTCCTCCTCCCGCCCACGCGTCCTCATGGAATGTTATCTCGTCGTTGGGCAGGCCAAGACCTTCTTTCAGCCAGTTGTGGATGTCCCTGAAGTATTTTGCCTGGTCAAACTTCTCAGGAGGCATGAAAGCGTGCTGCCCTATCATAACAAAGCCGGTGTAATGAGCGCCGGTTATGCCCACATTGTCTATGTCATTGAATCTCAGGCAGAACTGGGGAACAACGAGTGGATTGGCGGGCGGCTTAACCTCGCCGCTGACCACATATGGCTGGAAGTCGTAGATTGATGCCTGAACGAAGTCGGTGTCAGAGCGCCACCGAGCGGTAACGGGGTATCGCTCTATCGGGGTGTAGCCCCTCTTCTTGAATATTTCAGAGAATCTTTTCCAGACGCCGATATAGTCCAGCTTTTGCTTTGCAGGAGGGTTGTCAAAAAACTTGAAGCCGCCCGCACACGAAGGGTCTCCGCAAACATCCCTGTCAGTGGTTGTCCAGAAAAATGTTCCGCAGTTCCTGCACTGCTTTCTGACAAAGCCCTCTTCCCTGAGAACTTCCGTAGCGTAATATTTGTCAGGGTTCTTGCTTGCCTCTTTCTTGAATTCCCTCTTTACCTGTTTGTCCGGCAGCATTTTTATTCCTTCCTGCTGAAAGCATATAAAAATCTTTTGCGCATCGGACCCCGCGCTCCAATAATCCTTTCTACTATCTCTCTACCGTCCTTTCTACTATACTTTCTGCTAATCCTTTATACTGGCCCTTTCCTGCTTCTCTTTACTGCTTTTTCATGAGCGCGCTGAGCTCATTGTGGAGCCTGACAAACCTTTCGACAACCTTCTCGTTCAGCTCTTTCCGGAATCTCCTCACAACATAATCAAAGTCCTTCTCCTCTGTTCCCGCAATGAGATTGTCCGCATATGCGATGATTTTTTCTTCCAGGGTTTCGGGAAGATAATCCTTCTTTGGGAGCGGAAGATTCTGTTCTTCAATATCCTCCTTTGTTATTCCTGCTCCGAGGTGCCTTTCAGCTATGCGCGCGTATTTTTCAAGAGCCGCCTTCCTTTTCGCGTCCGTCTCTCTTTCTGCAATTCCCCTGAGCATTTCCGCCCCCGCAATTCCGTGAAGAACGCTTCCGGGCCCAGGGGGGTGCCTGAACCTGCCTATGTCGTGAAGCAAAGCGCCGATTTTCACTGTTTTCATGTCCGCATGAGCGCCCGTTGAACCAGAGTTCCGGTTTATGGCATCCGCTATTCTTACCGCGACTTTTCTGACTGCTTCTGCATGGTTGAGAACTATCTCAAATGTCTTCCGGTCAGGGCTTACATCCTGAAGGATTCTAATTGCTTCTTCAACATCAAGGTCCTGCCCTGAAGCAGGGTTGCCTTTCAAATCTTCTTTCTCTTTCAAACCATTTGCCTCTTTCAAACCGTCTGCTGTTTCTTTCATCTTCTCCATATTCCATTGAGAGATTGCCTGTTTGTTTTAACTTTTGCTATTTTTGAAGGATTCTTCCGTGTTTTTCAGGCAGCCAAATTCAGGCAGCCAGATGCTGCAGAAGATTTCAGGTCAGAAGATGTCCGGTTAAATGAGCTGGAAGAATGAGAAAGACGGGCTCCCTTTCTTTTTTCTGGGGGGTGGTTTTTCAGAAGTGAGCACAGGGAGCCCGGTGGTTTTGTGGTGCGTTTCTTTTTTTAATCCTCTACTGTTGTTTTCTTTTTGTTTTGTCTCTTTTTTCTGATTTCCGTTCCGCGCGTCTCTCCGACGCGCTTTCGGGGGCAATTTGGGGGCAATGATAAAGGGACAAAGGCTCCCTGGGTTCTTTTGTAGGGGGGTGGTTTTTCAGAAGTGAGCACAGGGAGCCTTTGAGCGTGATGGTGTTGTTGTGCTCTTTTCAATCTCTTTTCAAGGCGGCCTTATTGGCGACCATCTTGGGCGGCGATGTCCGGTGATATCTCTCTTATCTTCTCCAACCCACCTGCCATTATTTATAACTCAACTAGTATATAAATGTTACTATTTCGTATACTGGTTGCTTCTTAAGGGGTGTTTATTTATAAACGTTTTAGGGTCATTTATAAACTGCTTATGTCGTTTTATTACCC
>RFJB01000065.1 GCA_003695045.1 Candidatus Woesearchaeota archaeon
TATAATTGTGTTGTTATGAAAAAGGGCGCAAATCTCTTCTAAGGTCGTGAAAAGCTCTAAAAGCGCTTACAATCATTTTTAAGAGTATATGAATTCTCTATTCAGTTAATAAAGCCCTCTGGGGCTTTCCTGCCTGTTTTATTATGATTCTTTTAAGAATTAACTATTTAAACATGGTCTCATGCTCTTCTTGCAGTCAGAGCAGACCGGTCAGCAGACCGATCAATCAGACAGGCGAAAAGTAAAGCGAAAGACAAAAAGCAAAGCGATGAAAATGGAGCGCAAGGACATGACAGAGCAAGATTCACAGAAAAGCCATGGAAGAGCAGATGTTTCTCCCGGCAGCGCACCCAAAGTGCGGAAAGCGGTAGTCATGGCAGCCGGCAAGGGAACCCGGATGCTTCCCCTCACCGAAAGCATGCCCAAGCACCTGATAAAGGTTGCGGGAAAGCCCTTTCTTGAACACATTCTTGAATCTCTTGAGCAGGCAGGCATAACCGAAGTTTGCCTCATCATCGGCTATAAGGCGGAGATGATACAGGACTTTATTTCAAAGAGCAGGTTCCGCAGTATGGTCTCTTTTGCTTTTCAGGAGGTTCCAAAGGGCACGGGCCATGCCCTTATGATGGCGCGGGACTTCGTGGGTGAATCGCAGTTTATAGCTCTTGGAGGCGATAATCTCTGGTCTCCCCGCGACTTGAGAAGGTTGTCCGTGTTTGACCCTTTTGTTTACATTGCTGCCAAGAAAGTGGCGGATCCTTCAAAATTCGGGCTGTTGCATGTCAGGCAGCAGCCGGGCGATGAAGAAGTTCTGCTTCTTGACAGCATAGAGGAAAAGCCCTCCTCCTTTGACGCCTCGGGGGAGCACCTTATCAACACAGGCCTTTACAAGTTCACGCCCGAAGTGTTTTCCCGGCTGGAATCGCTCAAGCCCTCTCCGAGAGGCGAGCTGGAGCTTACAGACGCTATTTCAGCCCTCGCCAGGCAGAATCTTGTGCGCGTGCTTGAACTGAAGGATTACTGGCTTGACCTCGGCTCCCTGGAAGACATTCCCAAGGTGGAGGCGTTTCTCGCGTCGCTGGGCAGTAATTCCGGCAATTCTGGAGGATGATTGGCAAACGATTATAAAACAAAGCGTTTTACCAGAGCGAAAAGGTGCAAAGGTGGACTGAATGTGCGGAATTATCGGCTTTAAAGGGACAAGCAACCTTAACGCTGTTGATGTCATTCTTCACGGCCTCAAAACCCTTGAATACAGGGGTTATGACTCGTGGGGAATCGCGGTTTTGCAGAATTCCCCGGCGAAAAAGCCCTCTATCTCGGTTCTTAAGGCGGTCGGCAAGATAGGTCTGTTTGATGATTTGAAAAAGAAGAAAAAGTTAGGCACTAGTTCTATGGGTATTGGGCATACGCGCTGGGCAACTCACGGCGCGGTCACGAAAACAAACGCCCACCCCCAGCTCACAGCAGACAAGTCAATCGCTGTGGTCCACAACGGCATCGTGGAGAACTATCAGGAGCTCCGCTCCTGGCTTGAAGAGAGGGGCTACAAATTCTCCTCGCAGACAGACACAGAGGTCATTCCCCACCTGTTTGACTACTATCTCAAGAAGGGGCTGCCTGAAGAGGAAGCCGCCCGCAAAACCTTTCTCCGGCTTAAGGGGCATTACGCTGTTGTGATTCTCAACAAAAGCTCGCAGAAGATTCTGGCTGCAAAAAACGGCTCCCCTCTTGTTGCGGGATTCAACGACAAGGATTTGTTTGTTGCTTCCGATGTTCCTGCATTTTTGAAGTACACCCGCAAGGTAATCTTTCTGGATGACATGGAGCTTGTCGTTCTCAATGACGGAATATCCCTTTTTGACATAAAATCAGGCAGGAGGAAAAGAAGAAAGCATGACACAATAAGCTGGAGCCCCGAGCAGGCCAAGAAGGGGAATTATCCCCACTTCATGATCAAGGAAATAGAGGAGCAGCACGAGAGCATAAGGCGCGCCATAAATCAGGACGACAAAAAAATAATGGAGATTGCCAGCCAGATAAAGAACAGCTTCGGAACCTTCTTTGTCGGTTGCGGTTCTTCTTTTCACGCGGCGCTTACTGCCTCTTACCTGTTCAGCATGATTGCCAACAAGCACATCAATGTCGTTCTCGGCTCGGAGTTTCCAAACTACATTTCTTTCCTGAAGAAGGACTCGCTGATCATTCCGATAAGCCAGTCAGGCGAAACGGCAGACATTCTTGATGCGGTTCGCGCAGCCAAGAAGAAAAAGTCAAAGATTTACTCAATTGTCAATGTTATGGGCTCTTCCCTTATGAGAATGTCGGACCATACTTTCCTGATGAATGCAGGTCCCGAAATCTGCGTCCTCTCAACAAAGAGCTACACATCCCAGCTTGTTGTTCTGACGCTTCTTGCGTATGCCTCTGCAGGCCGGCTTCAGGAGGGCAAAGAAGAGCTGCTCAAGGCGGCGCGCCATGTTGAGGATTACTTCAAGCCGGAATACGGCGCAAGATTGAAGAAGCTCGCCTCAAGAATAGCGAAGTATCACCATATCTTTGTTATTGGGCGAAGCCTGAACTACCCGACGGCTCTTGAGGCGGCGCTCAAGATTAAGGAGGTCTCTTACATTCACGCCGAGGGCTTTCCCGGAGGCGAACTCAAGCACGGCTCCATAGCCCTCATAGAGAAGAACACCCCCTGCTTTGTTTTTGCTCCCATGGACGAAACTTACCACGAGATACTCTCCAACGCAATGGAAATCAAGTCCAGGGGCGGCTACATCATAGGGGTTTCCCCGAAGGACAACAAGATTTTTGACTTCCACATTCCTGTTCCCAAGGACCACTTTACCTCTCCGATACTCAACATAATCCCGATACAGATACTTGCGTATCACCTTGCTGTGAAGCTTGGCAGGGACCCCGACAAGCCGAGAAACCTCGCCAAGAGCGTTACGGTAAGATGAAGCATCTTTGATAATGCATCTTTTGATAATCCTCAAAA
>RFJB01000066.1 GCA_003695045.1 Candidatus Woesearchaeota archaeon
ATTGTCAAGGTTGTCTCCGGCTCCGACGAAAAAACTGCAAAAATAATCGCTGATGTGTACTCCTCAATCATAACTGCGGGAATTCATATTGCCCCCAGCATAAAAACTGCTGAAGCCGCAAAAGTCATAGAGAACACTCAGCGCGACCTTAACATAGCGCTCATGAATGAGCTGTCCATAATTTTTGAAAAACTGGGCATCAGAACCAAGGATGTGATTGAAGCGGCATCCACCAAATGGAACTTTCACAGGTACATGCCCGGCCTCGTCGGCGGCCACTGCATTGGCGTTGATCCCTACTACCTGACATACAAAGCCCAGGAGCTTGGTTATCATCCCCAGGTCATTCTGGCGGGTCGCGCCATAAACGACTACATGGCAACTCATGTGGGCGAGAGGATAATAAAAGGGCTTAATCGTCTTGGCAAAATACCAAAGAAAAGCTCTGCGCTGATTCTGGGTCTTACTTTCAAGGAGAACATAAATGACACGAGAAACTCCAAAGTCCGAGACCTTATAAAATATCTCAAAGAGTATGATGTTGATGTCTTCGCATACGATCCCATGCTTGAAGATGAGCAGATTGCATCCTTTGGAGTCAAGAAGTTTTCTCCGGGCGACAAAGCAGGGTTCGATGTGATTGTCCTCGCTACAGCTCACTCAAAGTTCAGGGACCTGCACCTTGAAGATTTGAAAGAATGGTCTTCGGACAGCCCTTATCTGTTTGATGTCCGCAACTTCTTTAATCCTGAAGATGCCGAAGCTTCAGGATTCAGGTATGAATCCCTTTAAAGAAGCTGCTGTCCGGCTTTTTGACTTCTTCAGGGTCTATGAATATCCTGAACCATAATTCTATTGTGTAAAGGGAGTAAATCCTGTTTGCGTGCGCATAGTCGTAAAGCGTATCGGTTCTCCTCCGCATAAACGAGTCAAGAATCTTCTTGATATAATCCACATTGAATATTCCCCTCTCCCTTATTCTTCTTCCTGTCAGGACATCGTAAATGTGCTTCCTGAGAGGACCCCTGAACCAGAGAACTATCGGAGTCGGAAATCCCTTCTTTGGTTGTTTATAGAGAATCTCAGGAAGCTTTCCTTTCATGGCTGCTTTGGGTATTGCTTTAAGGGTGTTGTTGTGCAGCTTGACTTCAATAGGAATCCTGCCGGCGAATTCCACTATTTCATTGTCGCAGAGCGGAGTCCTTGCTTCTATTGAGTGAGCCATTCCTATTTTGTCTTCAAGCACAAACAGCGTGTGAAGATACGTCTTAAGATAGAGGTACTGGGTTTTGTCAATGTCTGAGAAGTTTCTCTTTCCTAAAACCCGCCTTATTGTTTCATCCGGATCGTGGTTTCTGACGCTGCTGTAAAATTTGTCTGTCAGGAGTTTTTTCAGCTCTTTCTTGGGGAACATTATGAACAGCCCGTGCCTCACTTCCTTCTGAAACATGGGATAAATAAGAAAGTATCCTATTCTTGCAATCTCACTTGGTTTCATTCCAGGAAGAATCTTAAGCAGGTTAAGCGGGTTTTCTTTCAGCATGGTTCGGTAATGCACGCCTTTGTATGCCTGGTACCCTGCGAAGAGTTCGTCGCCTCCGTGCCCTGTCAGAACTACTTTGACGTGTTCTGAGACGAGCTTGGAAACGTGCCATTGGGGGAATGCCCCCGAGCCGGTTGTCGGCTCGTCCAGATGGTACATAAGAATTGGAAGAGTGGGTATGAAGTCGTCTTTTGTTATGATTACTTCATGCCGTTTTGCTTTTATCTTTTCGGCAACGCTTCTCGCCGCCGGCAGTTCGGTGTATTTTGGTCCCTCATCGAACGCTCCCGTAAAGGTTGATATTCTGCTTCTGCTATTCTTTGCCGATGTGAAAGCGACGCTTCCCGAATCAAACCCTCCTGAGAGGTAGCTTCCCAGGGGGACGTCGCTTATCATGTGCCTCTTTACAGCGTCGTCAAGAATTCTCAGATATTTTTTTACCGCTTTGCCGAAATCCGTTTCTGTGCGGCTGTATTCTGCATCCCAGTACTGGACTGTTTCGGCTCTGCCGTTCTTCCATATCATGTAATGCCCGGGCATAAGCTTCTTTATCCCCTTGAAGAACGTCCTGTCTGTTAATATGTTCTGAAATGTCAGGTATTCTGCAAGGGCTTCGTTGTTGAGTTCTCTTTTCACTCCCGGGTATTTGAGGATTGCCTTTATTTCCGAAGCGAATGCGAGCAGCCCTTTGTCCTGGTAATAATAAACCGGCTTTATCCCCAATCTGTCACGTGCAAGCAAGAGTTCTTTCTTTTTTCTGTCCCATATTGCGAATGCAAACATGCCGTTGAAAAGCTTTATTGCTTCGTATCCCCACCTGTCAATGGAAAGCAGTATAACTTCAGTGTCTGACTTTGTTCTAAACTTTGCTCCTTCTTTCTCCAGTTTCTTTCTTATTTCTTTGAAGTTATAGACCTCCCCGTTGTAGACAATCACTTTGTTTCCGTCAGGAGTGAGCATGGGCTGTCTTCCTGTTTTGAGGTCTATTATGGAGAGCCTCTTGTGGCCAAGAGACACGCTATCATCATTATAATATCCCTCGTCATCCGGGCCCCGATGGGAGAGGGATTCTGCCATTTCTTTTACAATATCTTCCCTGTTGCCGACTTCCCCTATCAAACCCGCTATGCCGCACATAATTCCTACCCTTCGACTTCTGAGAGAATTTCAACAATCCTGCTTCCTGCTTTCCCGTCTCCGAAAACATTCCTCTGCTTTCCTGCCGGCGAGAATGAATTTATCTCCCGGGATATTCTGTTCTCGTCTGCTCCTGTCAGAACATTCCAACCGTCTTCTACTGTTTCCACCCACTCTGTTTCTTCGCGCAGTGTTATGCACGGAACCTTCAGAAAATATGCTTCCTTCTGGACTCCCCCTGAGTCGGTCAGAATTCTTTTTGCGTTCTTCTCCAACTCAATCATCTCCAGATAGCCCACCGGTTCAATTACATGAATATTCCCGCTGATTTCATTCTCGAGGCCGTGCTTTTTCAGCGCTTTCTTTGTTCTGGGATGCATTGGAAACACTACCGGAATACTGCTGTTTCGGACTCCTCTCAGAATTCCGCGGAGATTCTCCTTATTATCCGTGTTTTCTGCCCTGTGCAGTGTTAAAAGATTGTATTGTCCCGGTTTAACTCCTAATTCCCCGTAATCCACCCTTCCTGAACTCATGTCTTTGAACCTGAGCACCGCGTCATACATCACATCTCCTGTAAAATAAACTCCCCTCTCTATTCCTTCTTTTCTGAGCTGTTCCACCGCGGTCATTGTAGGGCAAAACAGGATGCTTGATATGGCATCTGTTATTATCCTGTTCTGTTCTTCAGGCATACTCATTCTGAAGCTCCTGAGTCCTGCTTCCACATGGGCAACAGGAATGTTCATCTGCCTTCCCGTAAGCGCGCCTGCAAGTGTTGAGTTTGTGTCTCCGTAAACGAGTACAAGCTCCGGTTCTAATTCTCTAAACTGCTTTTCAAGTTTAAGCATCATCCTCGCAACCTGGCCGGTATTTGTTCCGCCGCTCACATGAAGATTTATGTCCGGCTTCGGAATTCCAAGCTCTTCAAAGAATACTGCGGACATGTTGTCGTCGAAGTGTTGTCCGGTGTGAATCAGGATTTCGGTGTGCTTCTTCCTCAGCTCTCCGCTTACTGCCGATGCCTTTATGAACTGAGGCCTGGCTCCTACAACGCTTACTATCTTCAATAATCTCCCCTCCTCTTTCCCCCAGAAAAAGGTGGTTTTTAAATGTTCTTCTTTGCCGCAAGTAAGATTTAAATACTTAATGCCGAAGTTGACCAGCATGCCTAAGCCACATGTTTCAGTAATAATCCCCGCTTATAATGAAGAAGGAGTTCTGCAAAGAAATGTGGAAGAGATAATCTCCACTCTTTCTGCAGCGCCATGGTCATGGGAAATAATCCTTGTCAATGATGGAAGTTCAGACAATACCGGAAAGGTAATGGAATTGCTTTCCAGAAAATATAAACAGATTCGTGCCTTTCATCATCCGTTCAACAGAGGAAGGGGCGCTGCTATGCGCACCGGCTTTGACAATGCAGGCGGTGATATCATCGTCACTCTTGATGCGGATCTGAGTTATTCTCCCAGGCATGTTACAGCTTTGGTTGCCGCCATTGAGAAAAGCAACGCAGACATTGTTCAGGGTTCCCCCTACATGAAGGGCGGGCGCGCTGTCAATGTTCCGTTTTTTCGGCTTTTCCTTTCCAGGATGGGAAACAAAATCCTGACCTTGTCGTTCGGTCACGACCTTACTGTTGTCACAGGAATTCTCAGAGCGTATAGAAGACATGTTCTTGACTCTCTTAATCTCAAAAGCGAGGGAAAAGACATTCACCTTGAGATAATGTCAAAGGCGCTGGACCTTGGATTTAAAGTCAAGGAAATTCCCGCTGTGCTCAGATGGCGAAAGGTCAAGAAAAACGGTAAGCCGGCGAGAAAATCAAAGTTTAAGCTTGCCCGCCTCCTTTCCGAACACCTTGCTTTTACCTTCTCCGAAACTCCGTTTCTGCTTCTGGGTTCAGTCGGCCTTCTGTTTGTCCTGGCGGGGCTTCTTCTGGGGTTTTATATAATCTACCTGTGGCTTCATGCAACCCTTGACCCTACAAGGCCCATTGTGTATCTTATGGTTCTGCTTTTGCTTTCCGGAATTCAGGGGCTCATGTTTGCCTTTCTGGCTTCCCAGAACAGGAGCCAGCGCCGCGAACTGATTATCATACAAAGTCAGCTCAGAAATCTTGATAAAAAATTAAAAAAGTAACCTAGTTTATTCCCATACCGATATACCTGATTCCCGCTCTTTCTGCTTTTTCCCGCGGGACCATATTTCTTCCGTCAAGAAAAACCTTGCAGCCCATCTTTTTGAGCACTCCAAAGTCCATGTCCTGATATTCCCTGTGGTATGCCTGCATTATCGCTGCGTCAATTTTGTCCTTTCCCATTTCGCAGAAAGGCGCCCATTCCTCTATTTCTTCCTTTGAGAAGAGAGGGTCGTGAAGCAGCACTCTTGCTCCTTCTTCCAGCAGGTTATCAATTATGAATCTTGTCGTGGTAAAGGCGGTCTCCTTGACATTCTCTCTGAACGCCAGCCCCAGTATGAGCACTCTTTTCTCTTTCAGACCCCCCAACTCCTTTGCCAAAAGTCCTGTGGCGTACTTTGCCATTTCGTCGTTTATCTTTCTCGCCTCTTCTGCAAGCGTTATCCTGCTTCCTATTCTCTTTCCCTCGTTTATTATGAAATAAGGATACACTGGAGCGCAGTGGCCTCCCACCCCTATTCCCGGCCTCAAAACATGGGAGTGCGGGTTGGTGTTGCATGCCTCGATGGCTTCCTTTATGTCGATGCCTTTCTTTTGTGCAAATTTAGCAAACTCGTTTGCAAGCGCAATATTGACATCACGGTAAGTCATACCCATTATCTTGACCATTTCCGCTGTTTCCGAATTAGCAACCCTTATTATTTCGGCATCCAGTATCCGTCTGTAAAACTCCTCGGCTTTTTTTGCCGATTCTTCATCTATTCCTCCGACTATCTTGGGATACTCCGAGAGGTTTCTGAAGACCTGGCCGGTATAAACTCTTTCCGGGCTGAACGCAAGATAAAAGTCGGCAGGCGCTTTAAGGCCGCTGCCTTCCTCAAGAAGGGGTTTCATATGATTCCTCGTATCGCCCACTGGCAGTGTGGTCTCGTAAATGACAAGCGTTCCTTTTCTGAGTCCTCTTGCAACATCTCTGGTTGCCGCGTCAATAATTCTGTAATCAACATTCTTTTCCTTGTCCACAACAAGCGGCACCACGATTATTACCACATCACTTTCCGACACTGCTTTGCTTGTCTCTGTTGTTGCTCTGAAAAGCCCTTTTTCAAGCGCGTCTTTCAGCTTCTCGTCAATGCCCGGCTCTTCTTTTATGTGGTTAATCCCCCTGTTGAGGTTCTCAACTACTCTCTGGTTTATGTCGCAACCAGTCACTTCAACTCCTTTTGAGCAGGCCTGCATTGCTATTGGAAGGCCTATCTTTCCCAGACCTACGACGGCGAGTTTCATATGTTCCTCACACTCTTCTCCCTGCTGGACTCTACAAGGGCTTTTGCTATTTTAAGAGCTCTCATTCCATCGCGGCCGCTAATCAGGGGCTTCTCGTTCTGCTTAATGCTCTTGAGAAAATGCTTGAGTTCTGATTTCAGGGGCTCCTCCTTCTTTATGTAATACTTCACCATCTTTCCCTCATTAACGCTCCAGCCGCCGCCCGGTGTCTGGAAGACCTCAAAAGCGCTGCTGTTTTCGTAGTAATACAGGTCTTGGGTGAGGTAGTTTGCTACGAACATTCCTTTTTCGCCGGTCACAAAGAGTTTTCTTATTTTTGTCGGAGTAAGCCAGTTTATGTTAAGAGAACATACTGTCTTGTTCTTTAGCTTCATAATTCCGCTCAAAATGTCCTCATGGCTTGTGTGTATTCTTCTTTCACATTCTGCGTAAACCCTCTCAACATCTGATGAGGTAAGGTAGAATATTACGTCGATATCATGCACTGCGAGGTCAATAACCACCCCGACATCTCTTATCCGCGATGGAAACGGCCCCACCCTGTTAACATCTATTTTGTAAATTTTTCCCAGTTTTCCATCATCTATGTTCTTTTTCAGTTCCATTATTGCAGGATTGAACCTTTCTATATGGCCCACCATCAGCTTTACTTTGTTCTTCTCTGCAGTTTCTATTATCTCCTCTGCTTCTTCCACTGATGAGGCGATGGGCTTCTCTATGAGGACATTAATCCCTTTATTCATAAAGTCAACGGCGACTTTTTTGTGTAGCTTTGTCGGGACCGCGATAACAACAGCGTCAGGCATCTCTTTTTCTATGAGTTCCTTGTAGTCCGTGTAGGCATTGCAATTGTATCTCTTCGAGATTTCCCTTGCCGTTTTTTCATCAGAGTCGCATACTGCAACAAGCTCCGACTCGGGAAGGTCATACAGGACTCTCGCATGGTTTCTTCCCATCGAGCCCACGCCAATCACAGCGGTTTTGATTTTACTCATTCTGGCTCTCCTCCAGTGCTTTCAGGATGATTTCCATGTCTTCTTCCGTGACCGCAGGATGGACGGGTATTGACAGAACTTCTCTGCTCGCTCTTTCAGAAACAGGGAAATCACCTTCCTTATAGCCCATTTTTAGAAAGAACGGGTGAAGATGCAGGGGCTTCGGGTAGTATACTGCGCATCCTATCCCTCTTTCTCTCATGAATGAAAGGAGTTCGTCCCTTGTCTTCGGAAATTCTTCTGTTACCCGGATGGTGTACTGGTGGTACACATGAGTCGCTCCTTTCATAGTGGCCGGCTTCTTAAGCCCTTTAATCTGGTCTATCTTTCTGTCAAGCATTGCAGCATTTTTTTGCCTTGCTCTGGTGAACTCATCAACCTTTCTTATCTGTTCTATAGCGATGGCTGCCTGAATGTCTGTCATTCGGTAGTTATACCCGATATCATAATACTCATACCTTGTTTTTTCGGACTGCCCGTGGTGCCTGAATCTCCTTGCGAGTTCAGCATACTCGTCATTATCTGTTGTCAGCACTCCTCCTTCGCCGCTGGTTATGTTTTTAGTCGCATACAGCGAGAATGCTGCAATGTCCCCCAGCGCGCCTGTTTTTTTGCCTTCGAATGATGCGTTGACCGACTGGGCAGCATCCTCGATTATTTTGAGGTTATGATCTTCGGCAATCTCCCTGATTGCCTTGACGTCATACGGCTGGCCGTAGAGGTCAACAGGAAGTATTGCTTTTGTTTTTGGGGTTATTCTCTCTAGCACATCATTGGCGTCTATTGTGAAAAAGTCCTCTCGTATGTCTGCGAAAACAGGTCTTGCGTTCTGCATCACTATTGAATTGGCGGTTGCTACAAAAGTGAATGGCGTGGTTATCACTTCATCCCCCTGTTTTATGCCTGCAGCGTACATTGCCGTGTGCAGGGCGGAAGTTCCGCTGCTGACCGCCACTGCGTGCTTTGTTCCGCAAAGCTGGGCGAACTTCTCTTCAAGTTCCTTGACCTTGGGGCCCGCGGCTATCATCCCGCTCTCGAGAACTTTCAGAACTGCTTCCTTCTCCTCTTTTTCCATTATTGGTTTTGCAGGCGGTATCATTTTCTCATCTTCTCATAATCTTCTTTTTTTACTTCGAATGTCTCTTTGCATTCGGGGCACTCCATCACTATTTTGTCTTCTTCCTCTTCTTTCTTCTGCGCTTTTATTCCGCACCTGCATACAAAACCGACTATTCTTGCAGGATTTCCAACTACAAGCGCATGCGGAGGAACATCTTTGGTGACTACTGCTCCCGCCCCTACCATGCTGTACTCCCCAAGGGTTGTGTTGCACACGATGGTGGCGTTTGCTCCGATGCTTGCGCCCTTCTTGACCAGGGTGGGATAAACTTTCCAATCTTCAGAAAAAGCCCTTGGGTGAAGGTCGTTTGTGAATGTCATGTGGGGGCCCAGGAACACATCGTCTTCAACAGTGACCCCGTGATATACTGAAACGCCGTTCTGTATCTTTACCCTGTTTCCTATTCGCACCCCTTTGTCAACATAAACATCTTTTCCGATATTGCACCCTTCTCCAATCACTGCTTCTTCTCTTATCTGGCTGTTGTTCCAGATGCTGGTTCCTTCCCCTATTTCGGCATCCGGAGAAACATAGGCGCTCTCGTGAATTTTTACTTTTTCCCCACCCTTCATGGTGCCTCAATTCCTTGTTTATTATTTAAAGCTTTCTCAATCCCCAGGAAAGCAATCCTTATAAATGGAAGGTCTTCTCTGCTCATGCATGCAAAAGCGTTTGACCGCCCTCTTGAGGGCTCTGTTCGGGGCCAGCATCCTGCTGTTGTTGATACTTCATGTAGGAGTAAAGAACATACTGTCCTCCTTTGACGGTCTTAAACCAATCTACCTACCGATTGTACTTCTGCTTTATCTCGTCAGCTATTCAATGGGGATGTTCAATATAGCTGTCCTCCTTATTCCCCTGCGCAAGCACGTGCCCCTCCGCCGGCTTTTCAAATATTCTCTTTTGGGTTCCGGTATGGGGGCGTTGCTTCCGGGAAGGGTCGGGGAACTCTCCATCGTTTATTTTTTAAAAAAAGAAGGCATTCCTCTGGGGAAGGCATCCGCACTGGTTTTAGTGGACAGGATGGTTACCTTTGTATTTCTGATCTCTGTCTCGTTTTTGTCTTTTCTGATATACTTCTCTCCTGAAGTCCTCTACATTCTCCTCTCTGTTGTTGCGTTTTCCGCACTCTTTATCTATGTTTTTCTTGCTTGGGGAAAGGGAAGGTCCCTTATCAAGAAAAGAATTCTCAAGAGGCACCATTATCTCTTCAGGGGTTTCTTTCGGACATTCAAGAATTTCATCAGGTATTACAGGAACGCTGTTTATTTCAACTTTTTTCTTACAGTTCTCAAATGGCTCTTCTACGCTTCTGCAATGTTCGCTCTTTTCATGTCTTTCTCGGTGCGGCTCAACTTTTTTTACATCTTCATAATTGAGACGGTTGTATCGCTTCTTTCTCTTATCCCTGTTTCCATAAGCGGGATGGGAATCAAGGAATCTGCCGCTGTCTTTTTCTATTCTCTTCTCGGCGTTTTGCCTTCTGTGACGCTGGCGGTCTATCTTGTTCTTCAATTCTCAAGTTTGGTCCTCGCCGCTCTGTTTTCCGCTCTCTTCTGGAAGGACATAAAAAACCTTGCATCCTCTGTCCGGCGGGCCGTTTCTTTACCTAGAAAGAGAATTCTTTAATCCTTGTCTGCGATAAACCCGAATATTATTATCTGAATTCCTACCGTTATGAGAAGCATGCTGAGAACAGTGCTGGGTATCCTTCCCACGGTTCCGTATTTCAGGAATCTCGCGACCAGCCAGAGCCCAATCATTATTCCGGCTGAGAGAAATGCAAGTCCTATGATTCCAAAGAACTTTAGCGGCTCGTAGTCCCTGTAAACTCTCAGCATGTTGACTCCTGCGTGTATGGCGTAGTCAAAAGGTCCCTTCATGAGTCTGCTCTTCGTATTCCCCCCTCTTTTGGCGAAGTAGATTGGAACCTCTGCCACTCTAAACTTCTCTTTCACAGCCCGGATTATCTGTTCCTGCGTGTAGGTGTGAGTTGACCGTATTCTTACTTTTTCTGCAAGTTCCTTTGTGAAAGCCCGGAATCCTGTCTGCCCGTCGGATATGGGGAACTTCGTTATTCTGGAGATGACCTTGGAGAACATTTTGTTGCCGACTCTTTTTATGAGAGGCATCTTCTCTATCTTTCCCTTGAAGCGCGATCCCAGCACCAGGTCGTAACCTTCATCTATCTTCTTGAGGAGTTTTGGTATCTCTTCTGCGCGGTACTGTCCGTCTGCATCCGTGTGCACTATGACATCAGCGCCTCTCTTCAGGCACTCTTCAATTTCTGTTCTGAAGGCCTCTGCGAGCCCCATGTTTATTTGGTGCTTAACCACTGTCGCCCCTTCTCTCCCGGCAATCTCTGCTGTATTGTCTGTGCTTCCGTCATCCACTACAAGTATTTCCTATTTATACCCGTGCCGGTTCATAACTTTCTTTATATCTCTCAACACTTTTCCGATTGTTCTTCCTTCATTATAAGCAGGAATTGTCACGATAATCTTTTTGTTCATGTTGCGCCCTCCTGTTTTCCGGCCTTTTAATTCTTTCGACTTAATTTATTCTCCACAATCTTGCCCCATATTGGTTTTGGTATACAAGCGTAAAAAGCTCGGGATTCTCTTCGGCTTTTTTGTATATGTCTGCCATTTCCAGCGCGTTTACCTCTTCGTATCCTGTTCCCTCGCCATATGCCGAATCGTATACATACTCTGCCCCTATCTGGTGAGCTATCATGTTGTAGTCCTCTGCCCGGGGGTTCTTGATTATGAGGGATTCTCCCCTGTCCGGAAGTTTTTCTATCATCTCTTCTCTTATATGCGTTTCGTTGTAAGGAACAGGAGCTTTCCCGTTTGCAATCAGAAACATGTTGTATGAAGGGGTTATGATGAACGCATTCGCATACCACTCTAAAGCTGGGGAGAGTTCCCCCCACAGCACAGCTCCTTCTCCATAATCATCAAGAATGAAACGTGCCGTCTCTTTCTCGGAGTTTACCTTGTTCGCCTTGGCTTTTACCTCCGGACTATTGAGAATAGCATAGGGAACGCCTACAAAGAGCAGTATCGTTGCGAGCACTGCTGCTTTCCTGGCAAACCGGCTCAAGCGCATTCTTCTGTTCTTCTTTGAGAGCCACTTGTCAATCTCTTCTACACCGTTCGCTATGAATGACGCTGCCAATACGCTCAGAACTCCGAAGAATGGTTCAATATACCGCACCAGCAGGCGGGCGCCTATTAATGGGATGAATAAGATGTTGAGAGCAATAACTAATGCGGTTATTATTATGCTTTTGTCCTTTCTTTTTGCCAACACCGCCGCAAGAGCAAGTACTATTGGGGGATATTCAACTATCAGATTCTTGACAAATCTCAGCGGGGGTATGTAGCTGCTCTTTGTGCCGACAGGTCTGAGCTTCCTTGCGTAGTTCCACTTTCCCGGAAAATACTTGAACAGCTGCCTGTAGAATGGATTGTTGAATATAATATAGTTTCTCACAAGCCATATGAGCGTTGGTATGTGGAACAACATGAAAGACATTGCCGCTTTCATCCTGTGCTTTTTCACAAGGAAGAGTATGCTCATGAAAGCTATTGCCGAGAAGATGAGGCCGTTGTACTTTGTGTGCGTTGTAAGGGCTGATGCTGCTCCAAGAAGAGATGCTGTTCTTATGCTTTTATCCTGACTGAGCTTTTTTATCATGAAAATGCCTATGCTGAAGTACAGAAAAAGCGGAACCTCCTGAAGCATTGAATGAAAATTTAAGAGGTAGGCATAACTCCCCAGAAGAAGGGGCATTATGAATGCTGAAGAACCCTTCTTCTCCTCTTCCGCCCAGCAGAGCAGAAAAATCAGAGCCAAAAGAGAAAAGTACAGGGGAACTCCCGCTATCAATCCGTCCGAGTAGCTTCCGAACGCGGAGAAAACAACAGCAAGAAACCCGTAAAGCAGGTGGGGCGAGGATATCGTTATGTACTCCGGAACAGGACCGTCTCCTCTCTCTATGACTCCGGGTATGCTGTGGCTTTCTGCCATTATTTTTGCCCATGGCAGATACCGCTGGTAGCCGTCAAGGGTTACCGTTACAGGCGAAATGTTCTGAACAACTATTGTAAACACTATGAACCCTGTGGCTGCAATTGTTATGAACTTTCGGGTTTCCTTTCGGAGATTTTTTGTTTTGCTCCTGCTCTTTTTCCCAAGGTAAAATGCAGATATGGACGAAAGAATTAGTACTGCCCAGCCGTTGAATATTCCCAGGAGAGCGGTTAACAAAATTGTGCTGGACATCAAAAAATGGGAAATAACAATTGCTTCTGCGAGAGTGTGGGCATCCAGGCTTTTTCTTTTGCCTCCTGCATAGAATGCAATCAACGGAACTCCAAGGAGGAAACCGGAGAGTATTGAAAGCAGAGGGTTCATGCTTTCCCGTTCGGCATCGGTTGTTTATAAATCCTGCGTTGGTTTTCACCGTGTGCTGCAAATATTTATAAACCGGACATTTCTTCATTGGCTTTATGTCCCTGGCGCGTAGAATAGCTAAGAACGCTGTTTTGCTCAGCGTTTCCAATGTTTTAAGCCAACTGGTTTATCTTGTCCTTATTATCGCAGTAACGCGCTTTATGGGCGATTCGGGTTTTGGAAGATTCTCATTTGCAGTTTCTTTCACTTCTGTCTTTTTGTTTGTAGCCGACATGGGGCTCTCTGTTCTTAGCACACGGGAGGTTTCCCGCCGGCACTCGCTGGGTCCAAAGTACCTGGGAGCATTGTTGCTCCTTAAGGCGTTTATTTCTCTGGCAACTTTTGCTTTGATATTCTTCCTGTCCCTTTTGTTGGACA
>RFJB01000067.1 GCA_003695045.1 Candidatus Woesearchaeota archaeon
CCGTCTGCTCCTTCTTCAAGAAGCACCCTTGCGGAAAGAGTCGCGTCTTCCATCACGACACTGATTTTAACACCGTTGGCCGGGGAGAGCAGCTGCTTTACCAAAGCCCTGTCGAGCGGAACGAACTCCGCCTTATTCTGAACAATCTCAAACTCGCGCGCCGGCACTTTCATTTCTCTGATGGTCTCCTGAAAGTTTTCCTTCTCCAGGCCTACAACAAGAATGTCTGCCTGAGGGTTCTCACCAAGCGCAAGGTGGAGAGCCGCTGCAGTGTTAAGCCCGGTTCCGAATCCCACATCCAGAATTCTGATACTGCCTCTTTTTGCGAACTCGCGCACACAAGCCGGCTCTGCAAACTTTTTAAGCGACTCTTCCCACGCGCCACTCACAGAATGCATCGTCTCCTGGTATTCTTCGCTGAAGAAGGTCCATGAGCCGTCAGCAGTCCTTACCGGGCGGAAGCCCTTTGCCTCTCTCATGGTTTCCTCTCTGCTTTCCCTCATGGCATTGTTTTTTCCAAACCCTTTTAAACATTTTATGCTTCTTCCGGCTTATGCGCAGCTCCAAAAGCAGGGCAAAACAGCGGACCAGCTCTTCAGATTCTGCCGGCCGGAAGGTCGGGACTCAGAAGATTGTTCGGATTCAGAAAATAATAGCGGACAGCGGAATGTGTTCCAGAAGAAAAGCCGAAAAGCTGATTGAAGAAGGAAGAGTAAAAGTAAATGGAAAGGTTGCGGTGCTCGGAGACAGGGCAGACCCGACACGCGACAGAATACTTGTTGATGAAACGCCGGTCTCCCTCAGCAGACGCAAAATCTATCTTGCTTTTTACAAGCCGGAAGGCGTGGAAACAACGCTTGCCGAACGGCCGCCTCACTCTCCAAACAGAAGAACCCTTGCGCGATACATAAAAAAGATGGGATTTCGTGAACGCATTTATCCTGTCGGAAGATTGGATTACGATTCAGAAGGGCTGCTCATACTCACGAATGACGGGAAGTTCGCAAACATTGTAATGCATCCGCGCTACGAAACAGAGAAAACATATGAAGGGCTTCTTGACAGACCGCTCAGAGAAGAAGACCGGCAGGCGCTCGAAAAGGGAGTTATCCTTGACGGAAGGAAAACATGGCCTGCCAGAATAGAAATTAAGGGACCGCGGCAGAAGGGATTCAGAATCACGATTCACGAGGGAAGAAACAGGATAGTGAGAAGAATGTTTGCCGCAAAGGGATATCGCGTGATAGAACTCAAGCGGACGCGGATAGGGCCTGTCTCTCTGGGCCGGCTGAAGCCCGGCCAGTCGCGAAAACTCAGCATGCGCGAAGTGGAAATTCTCAAGGGCAATGCAGAACGAGAACAAAGTTGAGAAGCTCCGGTTAACCTCTCGGAACCCTTATCGTCTGCCTTCTTCCAGGGCCCACAGACACAATTGAGATTCTTGTGCCCACAAGTTTTTCAACAGCCCTGATGTATCTTCTTGCCTTAAGCGGAAGTTCATCAAATGATGATGCAGAACTCGTGTCCTGCTGCCAGCCAGGAAACTTTCTGTAAACAGGCCTTTCTCCCCTGTAAGCCACTGCCACTTTTATTTCTGCAAGCTCATCAAGGACATCGAGCTTTGTCATTGCAATCTCGGTAATGCCTGATATGGCTACTGCCTTCTTCACAAGGACAGCGTCAAGCCAGCCGCACCTTCTGGGCCTTCCCGTGGTGGCGCCAAACTCGTGGCCCTTCTCCTGAAGATGCCTTCCTGTTCTGTCCTTCAGTTCGGTGGGGAATGGCCCGCTTCCCACGCGGGTGGTGTATGCTTTCATAACACCTATCACTTTTTTCACGCTTGAAGGCGGGATTCCCAGACCGACACAGACGCCTCCTGCTGTCGGGTTTGACGAAGTGACAAACGGGTAAGTTCCGTGGTCTATGTCAAGCATTGTGCCCTGGGCGCCTTCGGCAAGAATCTTTTTTCCGTTCTTAATTGCATGGTTGAGAAATAACTGAGTGTTCTCAACATAACCTTCCATGTAGTTTCCGAGCGCAAGGAAGAACCTGACAAGCTTCTTCTCGTCAAACAGCGTCTTATCGCTGTAAAAGTTTTCCAAGCCAAGAGATGCAAGGACATTTCTGACCTGCAAGGGAGACGCTCCCAGAACATGCCTTATGTAGGGGACTTTCTCTGCGAGGTTCCTTCTTATCTTGTCCCTGAGGACTTTCCTGTCAGTCAAGTCCCCTATTCTCAAGCCGGTTCTTGAGTACTTGTCTGCATACGCAGGACCGATGCCTCTGCCCGTAGTGCCTATCTTAACTCTCTTTCCGGCTCCGGAAGAACTCTCCTTCAGAATGTCGATCACGCGGTGATACGGCATAATCACATGGGCTGCAGAGCTTATCTTCAGGCGTTTTCCGACAGCCACACCTCTTGACTCGAGCTCTTCAATCTCGCTTTTAAGAGTTATTGGGTCAACAACAGTGCCGTTTCCAATCACGCATGTAACCCTGGGGTGCAGAATTCCCGAGGGTATCAGGTGAAGAATGTACTTGTTATCGCCCACCTTCACAGTGTGGCCTGCATTGGCGCCTCCCTGATAGCGAGCCACGATGTCATACTTTGAAGAGAGATTATCCACGAGTTTTCCCTTGCCTTCGTCGCCCCACTGGGTTCCCAGAATTACATCCACCATATTTTTGCCCCCGTCTTGAAATTTGGTTGTTACAATTCTGAATAAGGAAAAACTTTATAAACTTATCCTCTTATCCCCTGATATGGTCAGGGGGTACAAAATCGCAACTCTGGGCAGTCACACTGCCCTGCAAATTCTGAAAGGAGCCAAGGATGAAGGGTTCAAAACAATAGCAATCTGCAAGGAAGGAACTGAAGAGCCATACAAAAGTTTCGGAGTTGCAGACGAGATAATTCTTGTGAAATCGTTCAAGGAAGTTCCGAAGCTGGAAAAGGAACTCATCAAACGCAAGGCAGTCCTCATTCCTCACGGGTCATTCATAGCCCACATGGGAATAGATGAAGTTATGAATCTTAAAGTTCCGTACTTCGGCAACAAGAAAATTCTTGAGTGGGAATCCGACAGGGCAATGGAAAGAAAGTGGCTTAAAGCTGCAGGACTGAAGCTCCCGAAAATATTCAAGAAGGCATCCGAGATAGACCGGAGCGTCATAGTCAAGTTTCACGGCGCACTGGGAGGGAAGGGATACTTCATAGCAAATTCTCCGCGGGACTTCAGACGAAAGATAAAGGGCCACGAGAAAGACACTTACCAGATTCAGGAATACATAATAGGAGTTCCAATGTACATTCACTACTTTTACTCCCCCATAACTGACGAGCTGGAAATACTCGGGTTTGACAAAAGGTACGAAAGCAATGTTGATTCTCTCGGCAGAATATCTGCAAGAGACCAGTTTGCTCTCGAGTCAATAGACCCCAGCTATGTTGTTGTGGGAAACGTTCCTGTCGTGCTTCGCGAAAGTTTGCTTCCTGAAGCGTTCAGAATGGGCCGGAATGTTGTGGAAGAGAGCAAGAAGATAGCGCCCCCCGGACTGTTCGGACCTTTCTGCCTTGAAACGGTCGTCACGCCAAACCAGGAGTTTTATGTCTTTGAGATATCGGCAAGGATTGTTGCCGGCACAAATCCTTACATTCAGGGATCTCCCTACAGCCAGCTCAAATACAAAGAGCCTATGAGCACAGGAAGAAGAATTGCGAGAGAAATCAAGACAGCAATTCAAAAGAAAAAAACCAATCTGATATTTCACTAATTCCATAATCAAAACTATTGTCCACAAGCGAGGTCGTTAAAATGATAACCCGGGAAGACATCAAAAAAGTGTTGCACAACTACAACAAATTCAGTTTGTCAATCGGCGTTCTTGGAGGGCATTCCGCGCTTGATGTGTGCAGGGGAGCGAAAAAACTCGGCTTCAGAACAGTGGTTGTTGCCCAGAAAGGAAGGGAAAAGGTTTACACAAAATACTACAAGACGAGAGGTGACAAGGGAATTGTGGATGAGGTAATCGTCCTCGACAAGTTCGGAGACATCGTCAAGCCGGAAGTGCAGGAACAGTTGAGAAAGCTCAACACAATCTTCATCCACAACAGATACTTCTGGGTTTACTGCGATTTCAACAAGATAGAAAACGAGTTTCTTGTGCCGATTTTCGGAACGAGAACAATGCTCAAACTGGAAGAAAGGAACGTTCCGAAAAACCAGTATTACCTGCTTGAGAAGGCAGGAATAAGAACGCCCAAGATATTCAAAAGCCCGAAAGATATCGACCGGCTCTGCATTGTAAAGGCAGCCGAAGCATTGCGCGGCTATGAAAGAGCGTTTTTCTTTGTCAGCTCTTACGACGACTATGTCAAAAAGAGCAGGGAGCTTGTGGAAAAAGGAATTGTCACAGAAAAAGCCATGAAAGAGGCAGTCATAGAGGAATACGCCCTGGGCGCGCAGGTGAACTTCAACTTTTTCTACAGCGTCCTCACGGACGAGCTTGAGTTGATGGGGACTGACGCAAGAAGGCAGACAAACCTTGACGGCCTCCTGAGATTGCCCGCGCCGCAGCAGATGGAGGTCCTGCAGCACATCAGGCCCAAATACATAGAAACAGGGCATTTCACTGTGACTACAAAAGAATCACTGCTCGGAAAGATATTCGACCTTGGAGAAAAGTTTGTAGCAACAGCCAAAAAGGAGGTTCCTCCCGGCATAATAGGAC
>RFJB01000068.1 GCA_003695045.1 Candidatus Woesearchaeota archaeon
GAATATCCAATAGCAAACAGGAGAATCCAGAAGAAAATGGAATGGCTCGGTGTAAGCTACCCGCAAAGCAAATACAAGCACAAACGCATAATCATGTATTATTCAAGCATGATAAAGAACAAAAAAGCAAGAGAAATGATAAAAAAGAACATTGCAGAAATGGCCGGAGAAAGAGAAAATGAAGAAGTGCTCCAGGCGGGCCTTGGAACGATAGCGAAAGGCATACTCGGCAACGAACCGGTCCTGAAACCGCAAGAGCTTGACAAAGACCTTTCCTTCTGCAGGGAAAACGGAATCAGAACAGCAGTCATCTTCCGCCTCGGCGGACTCAACGAGGGATACATGCGAATCATAAACAAACACTGGGGCTGACAATGAAAAAAAGCAAAACAGAAATCACGGAATCAAACATCAGGAAGATATACCTGTTCAACATAGTCAGTTCTCTTGAGTTTACCGCCTCCGTGTTCGCGCTTTACCTCCTCGCAAACGGCTTGAACATGACAGAAGTCATGCTTCTCGAGTCCGCATACATGATAATCCTCCTGCTGACCGAAATTCCAAGCGGAGCCCTTGCAGACACGCTTGGAAGAAAAAACGCTCTCGCGGGAGCAATGATACTCCTGGGAGGAGCATTCATAATATTCGCAAAAGGCACGGCCTTTTGGACCTTCTTTCTCGCCAACGCCGTCGCAGCAGTAGCGATAGCCACCTGGAGCGGAGCGGACTCGGCATTCATATACGACACCCTCAAGACAGCCGGAAAGGAGAAAGAGTACGGCACCGTGTTCGGAAAAGCGCTTTTCTTCAGCATGATGGGGCTGGCAGTTGCGTCCCTTGCAGGAGGGTTCATGGCGGCCCGCCTCGGATACAGGAACGTCTTTTTCATCACAGCGGCAACATTCGGAGCAGCGAGCATTTTCGCGCTTGCGCTCAAAGAACCAGCTCTCGAAGAAAGAAGGAAAACCGTCAGGGAATACCTGAGCAAGCTTAAACAGGCAACGAAGTTTGCAGTAACGCACTCCAGAGTGAGATCGCTCATAATATATTACAGCGTATTCGCGGGAATAACGCACCTTGCATGGTTCATAATCCAGCCGTACTACGACAACAGCGGCCTGCCAAAGTATTTCGTGGGAATAGCTGTGTTCACATACTTCGGATTCGCGGGCCTGGGCCACTATCTCGGAGAAAGATTGAGCAGAATGCTCAAAGAGAAGCAGCTTACCCGCGCGCTCCTCGGAATTGCAGCCGTCTCATTCACAGCCATGAAGTTCGCAGGCCCCATTGCAGGAATCTTCCTTATTGCCGCAATGTCGCTCGTCTCAGGAGTGAGGGATGTATTCGTAAGCAGGGAGGTAAACAGGAAGACAGAATCAAAATACAGGGCAACCGTGGAATCAGTCGTGGAAATGGGAAAAGGGGTTGCCTACGCTGTTCTTGCCATCGTCTTCGGCAGAATAACAGACATTGCAGGGCCCGAAAACACCCTTCTTGCAATGGGCGTGATCCTGGCAGCGTTCACGCTCTACAATCCGGAAGCGGACAAAGAATAAGAAACGACCTATTCCTGCGAGAAATCAACCTTGACCTTGTCATAGTTCGGGTCTATGAAATAAATCCTTTCCGCAAGCGTCTGGATGAAAGTGTTAATCTTGAGAGTGTCATTTATGTAGGTGTAAACCGGCTGGCCGAACTCGTCGTATTGCTGCCTGCCATTCTCATCCCTGACTGAAATCTTTTTCAGCTTCATAACCTGGTAGTCAATCTGAATCGTGACGGTCTTCTGCTCCTCAGGCATCGCCATCGAGTAAGAAATGGGAACCTCGATGGAAATGGAGTCGCCAATGCTGTCAAGCGTCCAGTCGGCACCTTTCACCCTTCCCAGCAGCAGGCTGTTCTCCATAACCCTGACCTCTGAGATGAAAACAGGCAGGGCAACAAGCTCTGCGTTGTAATCCTTCAACTGCAGTTCAATGCCAACGGATCCATGGTTAATTTCAAAGGGCTGGATGTAGCTCGCAGTCATCCCGATAACGAGATTGTCCTGCCTCAAATCATGGTATGCCTGATGCGGCTTGATTTCAGAAGGATTGTACTTGATGCCGCACTGGCTTCCGATGCAGCCATAATTGAAATACTTTGACTTCTGGATTGCGCCGGACGGCGTCTTGAACTCAACATGACCCTCGCAGCCGGTCTCGCAGTCGGAAGGACAGGAACACACATTTTCGCTCTCCTCCTCGCACACCCCGTTGCCGCAGCAGTTCTCCTTCGTATTCACAATGCAGGTGCCTGAAACGCAGGACGCTTCATCGCAAACACCCTGCGCTTTGGCAGAACAATCAGAATCCACGGCGCATTCCGGAGCGGGCTGCTGCGCGGCCTGCTTCGGCTCCTCCTTGCCGCCGCAGCCGGCAAGAAACAGCCCGATAATCAGGATAGAAAACAATGCAAAAACAAGCATACCTCTCTTTTTCATTGTCAGCAACAAATAAGAAACAAGAGTTATAAAAGTTTTTCCAAAAAGAAAGGGAAACGAAATCAAAAAAAGAAAGAGAGAAAATCAGTCAACCATCTCAATCTCGATGTTAAGGCCTTCCGGCACGGGAACCCTCATAACAAGCCGCAAAGCGCGCTCGTCCAAGGAAAGGTCGATAAGACGCTTGTGAACGCGCATCTCATATCTTTCCCATGTCGCTTTTCCCTCGCCGTCAGGAGACCTTCTCGTGGTAACCTTGAGCTTTTTGGTGGGAAGAGGAATAGGACCTCTGATAGTGACTCCTGTCTTCTCTGCAATGTCCTTGATGTAATCGCAGACCTGATTGACTTTGTCAATGTCCGTTGACGCTATTTTTATTCTTGCTTTCTGCATTTTCGGTTACCCTCATGAAGATCGTTAAGGTCGCCATGAGTGCGGACTCCCGCAAAAAAGCCCGAAGGAGCTTACAGCTCCTTCTTGACAAGGTCTATGCACATTCCGGCAGCAACAGTGGCTCCGGAATCCCTGATAGCAAACCTTGCCAGCTGGGGAATCTCCTTCTGCTTCTCAATGACGAGCGGCTGAACCGGCCTGACCTTGACGATGGCTGCATCGCCGTTCTTGATAAAGTCAGGGTTCTCCTCCAGAACCTCGCCGGTAGCGGGGTTGAGCTTTTTCTCTATTGCCTCAATTCTGCACGCGACCTGCGCAGTGTGGATATGGAAGACAGGCGTGTAACCAACAGTCATGACAGACGGGTGGTTGAGCACGACCAGCTGCGCGGTAAACTCGCTTGCAACAGTGGGCGGATTGTCAACATGGCCGAGAACATCTCCTCTGGCAATGTCCTTCTTTCCAAGGCCCCTGACGTTGAATCCGACGTTGTCGCCGGGCTCTGCCTGCTGAAGCTGCTCGTGGTGCATCTCAATGGATTTGACTTCTCCAGTCACACCCTTGCCTTCCCTTGCAGGCACGATGATGACCTTGTCGCCCACCTTCATTACGCCTGTTTCAACTCTGCCGACAGGAACAACACCGATTCCGGTAATGTTGTACACATCCTGAATCGGCAGCCTGAGAGGCAGATCAACGGGCTTTTCAGGCGGATTGAGGTTGTTGATTGCTTCGAGAAGCGTAGGTCCGGAATACCAGGACATCTTGTCGCTCTTCTTCACGACATTGTCGCCGGGCAGGGAAGCCACAGGCACGAACTGGACTGCGTCGGGCTTGTATCCGACTGTCTTGAGAAGCTGGCTGACCTGCTCCTTGACCTGGTTGAATGCGGCTTCATCATAGTTCTTCATGTCCATCTTGTTGACAGCCACGATGAGCTGGCCAACTCCGAGAGTCTTGGACAGGAAGACGTGCTCCTTTGTCTGCGCCATGACGCCGTCGTTTGCAGCGACAACAAGAACTCCTGCGTCTGCCTGGCTTGCGCCGGTAATCATGTTCTTGATGAAGTCCTTGTGCCCGGGAGCGTCAATGATGGTAAAGTAATACTTGTCGGTTTCAAACTTCTTGTGGGCAAGGTCTATTGTAACTCCTCGCTCCCTCTCTTCCTTGAGGTTGTCCATGACGAAGGCAAACTCAA
>RFJB01000069.1 GCA_003695045.1 Candidatus Woesearchaeota archaeon
AGAACCTCTCTCTGGAGATTGTTTTCTGTCAGGTTGATTATGGTCATGATTTCCTTGCTTCCCGAGGTCTTTTTAAGCGCTTTCGAGAACTGCAGAAAGAGCATTGTTTGCGGCAGTTGTTAATGCCTCTCTTTTTCAGAACGCTGCTGTGACTTTGTTCTTTATTCGAAACGTTTAAATTATTTACTGAGAAATCTTCTCTCGCAGCAGGGTTGTTTAATATGGGTGCTTCACTGACTTCATCAAAACATAGAACTTCGCGAAAAAAGAAAGGCAGAGTTCTCATCACAGGCGGCTCCGGATTTCTCGGCATAAACCTGTGCAGATACCTTTACAAGCACGGCTATGACATCAATGTCATAGACATTGCTCCTTTTGACTACCCTGACATGAAGGGCAAGATAAAATTCTTTCACGGGGACATCCGCAACACAGGGCTTCTTGAGAAGTCCATGACCGGCTGCGACTTTGTTGTTCACTCAGCCGCTGCTTTGCCCCTCTACAAGCCGGAGGAGATATTCTCTGTTGATGTTGAAGGCACTCGCAATGTTCTCTCTGTTGCCAAAAAACTTGGCGTTAAAAGATTTGTTCACATATCGTCTACTGCGGTTTATGGGATACCCGACCATCATCCTCTTTATGAAGACGACCCGCTTAGCGGCGTAGGACCATACGGCGAGGCAAAGGTGCAGGCCGAGAAGGTATGCGAGCAGTTCCGGAACGAGGGAATGTGCGTCACTATTCTCAGGCCTAAGTCCTTTGTGGGCCCTGAGAGATTGGGGGTCTTTGCGATATACTATGACTGGATAGCAAGGGACAAAAACATCCCCATAATCGGAAACGGAAAAAACAGATACCAGCTTCTTGATGTCGAGGACCTGTGCGAGGCGATACGGCTTTGTCTTGTCAGGCCGAAGTCAAAGGTCAACGATGTCTTCAACATCGGAGCCAAAGAATTCACAACAATGAAGGAGGACTTCGGAGCCGTGCTTGAATACAGGGGCTCTGGAAAGAGGGTGATTCCCATTCCTGCCAAGCCGCTTATTTTGCTTCTCAGGGTTCTTGAAGCGCTCCGGCTGTCCCCGCTGTACAAGTGGGTTTATGAAACAGCCCCTCATGACTCTTTTGTTTCGGTCGAGAAGGCAGAAAAAATGCTGGGATTCACTCCCAAATATTCCAATAAAGAGGCGCTCATCAGAAACTACGAATGGTACATGGCGAACAGGCATACCTTCAAGGAAACAGGAGTTTCGCACCGTGTTCCGTGGAAGCAGGGAATACTGAAGGTTGCGAGTTGGTTCTTCTGAGGCGGCTTCAGCATGGTTTCATCAATAAGCTACGAAAAAATAATTTCGAAACGCGTAATTCTCGCTCTCACATTCGCTCTCCGGGCGGTGCTGCTCTTTGCTTCGCTGGCTTTTCTTCTTCATCAAAAGTGGTTTCCTCTTTTCCTCTCTCTGCTGAGCGTTTTTCTTACGTTCTTTCCTTCAATCCTTCAGCGGCGCTTCGGCGTCTACCTCCCGACAGAGCTGGAAATATCCGTCGTTCTTTTCGTCTATGCTTCTCTGTTTTTAGGAGAGATAAAAGCGTATTACTTTAAATTCTGGTGGTGGGACCTCATGCTCCACTCGCTCTCCAGCATAATCCTTGGCTTCGCGGGATTCATAATTATTTTTTCTCTCTGGAGAAACAGCAGAATAGCGGTTTCTCCTTTTATGTTCTCGCTCTTCTCGTTCTCCTTTTCAGTTTCTATCGGCGCCCTTTGGGAAATATTTGAGTTTGCCATGGACTTTTATTTCGGAACCAACATGCAGAAGTCGGGGCTTGTCGATACAATGACAGACCTTATCGTTGATGCTCTCGGTGCATTGTTCGTTTCGCTTCTTGCTTATCTTTATGTTTCAAATTCAAAAGTTCCGGGTTTCTTTGAGAGAATGGTCCGAAACTTTATAGAGAAAAATCCTTCTCTTTTCGGCGTTTCAAAATCAAAAAGAAGAAGAGAATAAAAAAACAAATCAGCGCAGGGCTGATTTATCAGCTGTTCAATGCGTCTTCTATTGCCTGCTTGAACACTGAATAGGGCTGGGCTCCGGATATGAGTTTTCCGTTGATTATGAAACCCGGCGTGCCCCTTATTCCTGCTGCGGAGCCGTCCTGCATGTCTGCTTTTACTTCGTCCGCCTTCTCGCCTGAATCAAGGCATGCATTGAACTTTTCAGTGTCAAGACCAAGCTCCTCCGCCCACTTCTTGAGGTTTTCCTCTGACAGGTCTCTCTGGTTTTCAAAAATCTTGTCGTGGAATTCCCAGAATTTCCCCTGGTCGTCTGCGCACTCTGCCGCTTCTGCCGCTTTCTGTGCGTGCTGGTGGAAGCTCAGCGGGAAGTCCCTGTACACAATCTTTACCTTTCCTGTTTTTACATATTCATCTTCAATCTGGGAAAGCGTCTGGCTGTAGAACCTTCCGCAGAACGGGCACTGGAAGTCGCTCCATTCCACTATCGTAACAGGAGCGTTCTCATCCCCTTTCACAGGGTCATCATCTGCGAGCTTTTCCATGTCGACAGACGGGGTCGGCGCGGCGCTCGGCGCTGTTGTTGGTCTGGCTGGCTGGCTGGGCGCCTCCTGCTTCGCTTCCTGGGTTCCCCCCTGCGCGTTGCTCCCGCTTAATCTGAGATTATCCAGCTTTGCGGACACTTCCATCAGCTTTGCGTTTGTAGTGCTGAGCTGGAATGCTATTATCAGCAACAGCACCGCGCTTACGGTTCCTAAAATGGTTTGAATCTGCGCGGAGTTGTCTTTCTTATTTTGTTTGCTCATCAGTCATCACCCCTCGGTTTTCAGTGTTCTCAATTCATCTGACTTTAATGAGAACGATAATCTCCCGTTTCCGGTTTTCTGTTTAAATATTGTTTCTTTAAGTATTAACCATCATCTTTTCAAGAACGGATTACTCCATGGAGCGTATTCTCTCTTTAAGGGTCTCTGCTTCTTCCTTCAGCTTCTTGAGGTATGCCTCCTTGCTGTACTGGAGCTGGTTCCTCTGCTTGTCCCACTCGAGTATGCTTATCTTCCTTTCCTTGTCTTCCAGCTGGCTCTTGAGTTCCGATATGTCTTCCACTTGCTTTTTCTTTTCCTCCATCTTTATAACCTCTGTTGTGATATTCTTTTTGCGCTTCTGCCTGTTCCGGCTTCTCTCTCTTTCCAAAGAAGCGCAGAAACCTGCCGGCTTTTACCTGCGCCGGGCCGCCTTTTCCAATGCAACTTTGTTTGCTTCTATGGCTGCGGCGTACACTTTCATTATTCTCTGCACTTCCTGTTTGTTTGTGTAGAAGAAGCGATATGTGTCGTAGGCGTTCTTTTCCAGCCTGCTTTTGAGGCGTCTGCTTGTGACAAGTCGCTCCGCAAGCTGGTAAAACTTCTCCTCGTTCTTGTAAAGCAGTCCGTTATGATTATGCTGGATTATTGCTTCGGTTGCAGGTATTTTGTGAGCAAGAACGGCCTTTCCAAGCATCATTGATTCAAGGATTGCGGTCGGCATGCCTTCTGATTCAGAGCAGTTGAGAACCACATCAACATCCCTGTATGCAGCATACATGTGCTTTCTGGGAACTACCTTGATGTACTTAACGAATGCGAGTTTTTTGTGGACTGACATGAGTTTTCTCGCGAGCCCCTTCTCGACTATGGGACCTGACACGACGAACCTGACATTCGGATACTGGTCAAAAAGCCGGTGAAGCGGCTTAACGGGAAACAATGGGTTCTTGATGCTCTCAATTGACGCCGGCAGGTAGAATATGAAGTCGTCCTTGGCAAACTTGTACTTTTTTCTGAAGTCAAGCCCCGACTTTGGAAGGTCAATCTCTTTGTTTATCACGTTCATCTTGTTTCTCAAACGCGGAAATTTCATCATGAGGTCGACTTTCAGGCGGTTGTAAAAAACTATTACCTGGTCTGCTGCATGGAATGAATCCACAACAAGATGCCTTCTCCTCTTGTCTTCCATATCAACATTTATGTCGGGCCCTGCAAGAGTTAGAACAACGGGAATTTCAAGTTTTTTCAGGAACTTTATTGCTCTGGCACCCTTTGATGCATGAATCACATGCGCAACATCGGGCTTGAACCTTGAAAGCTTGTCCTTCAGATTCTTGTCTGAGGACAGAAACAGCCGCACGGTCTTTCCTTTCTTCTCAAGCTCCCTCTTCCACCGCTCAACATCAACAGCATTCCCGTTGAGTGACGGAGGCAACGCGGGGCTTATTAACGCTATTTTCTTCATCGTTTAATAAAGGGGTAATGGGGCAAAATTTATAAGATTATTGTTGGGAAAGCCGGTTTCATTTAAAAATGGCGGTTTTTCTTCTGCAGTGACTACATCCGCACCGGGCAGAACTCTTTTAAGGGACTTTCCATCCTTTTGGCAGGAAAGTGCCGTAGACGTCTTCAGCCAGATATTTCAACTCTCCCTTCCAGAAGTCAGGGGATTTCTCCACCTCAGTTATAAGGTCAATTTCCTCTCCGGTAAGCAGGTCATCAAGGGCCAGTCCCTTTTTTTCAGCGCTTTCCGTAAGGTCCTTTTTCAGGTTGCCTGCTCCCTCTCTGAGGACAGATCTGATGATTTCCATTTTTCTCCTTGTCGGGATGAACTTTATCTTTTCTTCAAAGCGTGCGAGCCCCTCCTCAACCGGAAGGTACTGGGGCGACAAGATCGACTCTCTGACTCCAAACAGGGGATGGTATGCAAGATCTATCTGGCTGCTGGACGTGCCAAGAACTTCATATGCGAATGGGAATGCGTAGTCCTCTTTTATCGCGTTTCTGATATATTCAGGCAGGCCCTTCACAATCATCAATGGAAAAGGAGACGCCCATGAGTCAGGTGTTGTTCTGAGGTTGCCGTACTCCTTTTTTCCAATGTATGGCTGTGCGAGCTTGAGCAGGCGCTCTCCAAATTCTTCAACAGGGAGATTATGCATTTTCTCTCTTTCTCTGCTTTTTTGTTTGTTGGCGTTATCTCTTCTTCCCGCTGAAAAGTTTTCTTGCTTCCTCTTTTACCTCTTGGGGAGTCACCCTCATTTCGGGAACGTACTTGCCGATGTCTTTTTCGTTGGCAAAGTATCCAAGAACAGGGTTGCCGTTGGCGTCAAGGAATGTGTGAGGGACAGCGCTTCTCTTGTTCCCTTCTTCGTCTATCTCTTTGAAGATGTTTGAGAGGTGCCTTCTCGTAATGTTCATCAGTGCGGAGTATATCTGACCAAAGCTGTAACCCTTTATTTCCTGCTTGAGGTCGCGTGCAAGGTCCTTGACTTCTTCCTGAATCGGCCTGTATGGCATAATTCCATACTCATTTCCTTCGCCTGCTATTATCCTGCCGGCGTCTATTACATATTCGCCCTGGGGGTGCATCTGAATGTCTGTGCCGTCGTTTGACACAAGCGTCTGGATTCCCTCCTGCACGTTTGCCTTTCCTTCCGCGGCTTTTATCATGTCATCAACGCTTCCCTGCCTGTCAGGGTTGAAGGAGATTGTGTCACCCGTGAGCGTGACAAGTCCTTTTGGAGCCCTGTATTCCGGCACGCTCTCAACTGACTGCTCGTACTTCTGCTGGTTATTCGCAAAGAATGTTTCGTCTGCCTTCTGCTTTGCCTTTTCCGACTGGCTTCCCTGGCCGAAAACAGGCATCATCTGAAGAAGGGACTCGTATGCGATGAGAGCGCCCATCATCGCTTTCCCGAAAGCGTTTAGTTCGGTGGTTCCGTTTTCGTTCTGTTTGTAAAATTTTTTCATAAGCATGATTCTCACCTTATTGTTCTTTCCTGTTCTTCAGCAGGGGTGTTGTGCATTGTTTTCCTGTATGGTCATCCGTCATCCTCTTTGCTTCAGTCCGTAGTCACTGGACGGTAACAATTTTTTCTTTTAGATGTTGGAACTTATATTTATTCTTTTCTTTTTTGGTTCCATTGGTCTTCGTTCTTTGGGGTGTGTGTCTTGCCGGTTTCCTAAATAAACTTTTCTAACACTTTTCTAACTTTTTCGCCTCTGCCGAAAAACACTTTCCGCATGAAAAATGCCTTCTCGCGGCTTGAGGACGCTTTTTTCGCCGTTCGGGTGGTTCTCTATATCCCAGTATACGAAATAGTAACTTTTATATACTGGCAGGTTTATTTTGGACTTGGTATCTGGAGAGCGATGGGGCTGTTTTGATAGCAGTAAGTCGCTTCGGAATTTGCCGGTAACTGATAATAATCGAGGTGGGTTTTATGGATTATGCGAACGAAAATAACAATCAGGCAAACAATTCTTCGGATTATGCCAGCAATGCCTTGAAAGATGCGTTGGGAGCCGTAGAAGCGAGGCAGGCAGACCAGTCGCCTGCAAACCCTTACGACGCGCCCGCCGGCTCAACAATAGGGCAGGCAAACATAAAGGTAATAGGAACAGGCGGAGCGGGCAACAACATGGTCGACTGGCTTTACAAGAAAGGAATCAAGGGCGCCAAGATAATCGCCTGCAACACCGACCAGCAGCACCTTGACATAACCAATGCAGACGAAAAGTTCCTTATCGGTCCGTCTGTTACCAAAGGTCTGGGTTGCGGAGGATTCCCTGAAAAAGGGGCGCAGGCAGCCCAGGAGTCAATCAACCAGATAAGAGCCACTCTCAAGGGAGTGGACATGGTGTTCGTCTGCGCGGGAATGGGCGGCGGCACGGGAACCGGCTCTGCCCCTGTCGTTGCAAAGGTTGCGAAAGAAGCAGGAGCGATAGTCATAGGAACAGTCACCATGCCGTTCAACATTGAGAGGGCAAGAATAGACAAGGCAGAGTTCGGACTTCAACAGCTGAGAGAGGTCTGCGACACAGTCGTTGTTATTGACAACAACCGGCTCGTGAAGATTGCGGGAAATCTTCCGGTGCAGCAGGCATTCGCAGTGGCAAATGAACTAATTGCGGTTATGATAAGGGGAATTGTGGAAACAATAGCGGTTCCCAGTTTGGTAAATCTTGACTTTGCCGATGTGAAGGCAATAATGACTGATGGCGGCGTGGCTGCAATAGGTGTCGGCTCCAGCGACACCATGCACAGGGCAAAAGAGGCCGTTGAAGGCGCTCTCACAAATCCCCTTCTTGAAATTACCTACGAAGGCGCAAGGGGAGCGCTCGTGCACATAGAAGGAGGCCCTGACATGACTCTTGACGAAGTCAACCAGATAGGCGAGCTTGCCACAGCCAATCTTGACCCTGACGCAAATGTTATCTGGGGCGCAAGAATCAACGAGGATATGAAGGGCAAGATAACTGTCATGACAATCATAACCGGCGTAAGGTCGCCCTGGATACTCGGCAAGGCATCCCAGGAAGAAAGAGAAGCGAGAAACAAGGAACTGGGCAACCAGCTGGGAATTGATGTGCTTTAATTTTTTACCTTTTGGTTACTTTTGTTTCATAGGCAAAACATTCATCTGAGAAAAAAGGTCGTGAGGTTGTAGCAATGGAGATGGCGCTGGATGTTGGAAGTGTGGAGAAAGTGAACCTTATGATAAAGGAGCTGACAAAGCACGGCAGGGTGGGCAGTTTTGATGCTGCACTATACGAGGCGCAGAGGGTCTACCGCGAAGTTCCTGAAGCAACGCGGGAACGCAGCTCTGTTCAGGGAAGCTCATCAGGGGCTGTTGTTCTTGAACAGCCGTCCGTGCAAAACAGAGCTGGAAAAGAAGAATTTGCGAGAATTGACGAGCAGCAAATCAACTCACTCCTGAATGCGCTCCTCAAAGAGAAACTTGCTGCCGTTCTTGGCGCATACCATGAAGGCATAACCTCTGAATTTGAGGCGCTGAAAAGCACCATTGCAGGCCTGCAGAGGGAACTCTCGGAATTAAAGAGAATCCCTGCGGAATCCGTTAAAGCTCCTGCTGTTCAGAGCCAGGTCGAACCGCCAGTACAGCGCCAGCTTCCCCGGGCAGAAGCCGAGAAGCCAAAGCCGTACAACGAGAGGCAGGGCAACTACACTTCCGACGATGTTTCAATAGAAAAAATGTTCTACTTTGGAAACAAATAAAGGAATTTGTTGTTTTTCTTTTTTTGAATTCTCTTTTCTTCGTTTTGTTTTTTGTATCGGAAAAGAATAAAAGAAAAAAAGGGGCGAACCCCTTTATGGTGTTAATTGTTTCTCATTAGCGGGTCTTAACAACCTCCGCATCCCGGACCGTTCATTTTGCAATCACCTCGTAAATCTTCATTCTTATATGATGTTTATTTTATCGCATCTGCTCATTTTAAGGTCTTTCTTTTGATATATTGATTTCGGTTAATGTTTAAATAATTTGTTTAAATGGTTTGTGCCACTCCTTCAGTGTGCAACAAAAACTATTTAAGCTCTCTGGCAACGATTTCTGGTATGCCCCGATCCCTGGTTGTTGGAAACGGAAACATTCTTGTCAATATTGACAATCACCTCCAGGTAAGGGATTTCTACTATCCGTATGTGGGCCAGCAGAACCATGTGGGAGGCCATTTTCACAGGTGGGGCCTGTGGGTTGACGGCAGGTTGCTGTGGAGCACAGATGCGGGCTGGAAGACCGGGCTTTCCTACAAGAAGGACATACTCGTAACAGAGTCGGAAATGATTCACGAAGATGCAAAACTCCAGGTTGTTGTGGAGGATTTCGTCCATTATGAAGAGAACATTTTTGTAAGGCACTTCCGCATAAAGAACCTCTCGTCCGAAACACGAACAGTTCGGTTGTTTGCACATCATGACTTCCACCTGTATCAGGACGAAGTAGGCGACACTGTGTGCTACATTCCCAAGAAGAACGCCCTTGTTCATTACAAAAGAAAGCGCTACATGCTCATTGCAGGCATGACATCAGACAAGGAAGGAATGAGGCAGTACACAACAGGACAGAAAAACTGGACTCATGATGAGGGCTCGTGGAGAGACGCAGAAGACGGAGAACTTTCACTCAATCCGATTGCGCAGGGCGCAGTGGACTCGGCATGCAGGTTTGACATTCTGTGCCCGCCCCACAAGGAGAAAGATGTTTACCTGTGGATAATTGCCGGCAAAAACTTTGAGGACGTGTTCAAAAAGAACGACTCCCTGATTGTTGTTACTCCGTCAAAAATGCAGGAAGACACTGAAAACTTCTGGCGCTCATGGGTAAACAAGCAGGAGATTGACTTCAAAGACCTCGACGATGACCTCGTTTCGCTCTACAAAACCGGGCTCCTGATTGTGAGGGCGCATTCCGACAACAGGGGAGCAATAACAGCAGCCAATGATTCTGACAACCTGCACTACAACAAGGACTCTTACAGTTACATGTGGCCCCGCGACGGAGCGCTCGTTGCTCTGGCGCTTGACAAGGCAGGATATCACGAACTCACAAGGCGCTTCTTTAAATTTTGCAGGCCCCTCCTGACAAAACAGGGTTTTCTCCTTCACAAGTTCAATCCGGACGGTTCTCTCGGAAGCAGCTGGCACCCGTGGATTCTCGACGGAAAGCCGTCAGACCCCATACAGGAAGACGAGACAGCACTTGTTCTTTACTCGCTGTGGAAGCATTACGAATTCACAAAGGACATTGAGTTCGTGAAGCCGTTCTATCATGACATGGTCATTCCAATGGGCGACTTTCTTGCATCATACAGGGATTCCCACACCAAACTTCCCAAGCCGAGCTACGATCTGTGGGAGGAACAGCACGGCATATTTACCTTCACAACCTCAACCGTCGTCGCGGCTCTGCATGCCGCCGCGAAATTTGCTGAACTTTTCGGCGATTCAAAGAGGAAGGACTTTTACTATCGCGCATCAGAAGAAGTGAGGGAAGCAATGCTGAAGCACCTTTACAGCGACGAACACGGAAGGTTTGCGAAGAAAGCACTGCTTCGCAACGGCAACATTGAACTTGACATGACTGTTGACGCGTCACTCTTTTCCGTGTTCTACTTTGGCATCCTAGCTCCTGACGACCCCCGTGTCGTTTCTACAATGAACGCAATAAAGGAAAAGCTCTCTGTTGCGGGCGGCATCGCAAGATACGAAAATGACTATTACCACCGCAAGAACGGCTTTGAGGGTCCCGGCAACCCATGGATAATCTGCACATTGTGGGTTGCCGACTGGTACATACAGAAGGCAACAACTCATGAGCAGCTCAAGCCGGCAAAGGAAATATTCCAATGGGTGCGCGCTGCTGCAAATGAGGCAGGCGTTCTCCCGGAACAGCTGGACCCCGATGACAAAAGGCCTTTGTCTGTTGCTCCGCTGACATGGAGCCATTCCAGTTATGTCGCATCAGTTCTGGACTACATAAGCAAATACGACCTTCTTACAGAGCAGGCAAAGTCGAAGAACGGTTCGTTTTATGATGTCCACAAGATAGACAGGGAGCCGTGACACCATGGCAGGGTCAAGAACGAAGAAAGCGGTCGCTGTCGCGCTCATAACAATTCTTATTCTTAATCTCATTCTCTTTGCGCTGCAAATCTATGATGCTCTGCTGTTTTGGGCTGTTATAATCGGAGTCGCAATCCCTGCTTTTACTGTTTTAAAGAGAAAGAACTGAGAGCCGGTAAAGCTTAAACCTTTTATACATCCTCTCTCTCCTTCTGCTCATGGAACTTGAAGAAGCATACTCTCTGCTCTCTGACTTGAGAAAGACGCACAAGACGATAATCATAGTTGCCGATTGCACCGTGGAATACAAGGGCAGGGCGGAGAGCTATCTCCCTCCAGGCGAGAGAGTGATCCTTATCAAGCGGGACAGGACTGTGCTCGTGCATCAGGATTCGGGAAGCATGCCCGTGAACTACATGAAGGAAAACTCCGACTGGAGGCCTGTTCTTGAAAAAGACAAACTTGAACTGAGAATAAACAACATTTCATACAAAGAGTCAATGCTGATTGTAATGAACAAGGTCTTTTCGGTCAGCTCCTTTTCACTCTCTGACGGCCAGAAAATACAGCTGGTCGGAACAGAGCGCGACATGGCTGACATGATATACGCGAATCCGGACATCGTTGAAAAGGGGCTCCGCGCAGTCGCAACAGAAGAGCAGACCAAATACGGATTTGTTGATGTCCTCTGCTATGACCGGCAGAACAATCTTGTGGTGATAGAATGCAAGCGCTACACCGCAGACCTCAAGGCGGTCTCGCAGTTGAGGCGCTATGTTGAGAGAATCAAAAAAAGCAAGGGCATTGAGAACGTCCGCGGCATACTCTGCGCCCCAAAAATAACATCAAATGCAAAGGAGATGCTGTTCGACTTCGGCTTTTCATTCAAAGCGGTGAAGCCGCCGGCTTACATGTCCCGCGAGGAGCACAGACAGAGGTCCCTTGCCGATTTTGAACACTCAAAAGGTTGAGGCGCATGTTTCTGACGCGAATCGGGGAATTCCCGCCCAGGTATGAAATGGCTCCTGTTTTGGAAACGAGGGACAAACATCTCCGCGCCAAAATGAAAATCCTGAATTCTCTTTCACAGCATGCTAATGTCAGGGCTGTCTTTGAAAAGCGCTACGGCAGGCCTGATGTGGATGACGAGTCAAAGGCGTATGTGTGGCGCTTCATTGCCAACAGGACAATTCCATTCGAGCTGCGCCTGAACATGATGCCTTCCGGCTCCGGCGGAGAAGAGCTTTTCCTGCTGACCGATGCCAACGCAACATTTCAGGAGAAGGACCTTCTTCTCACGCACTTTATCAACATTCTTGCTGAAGAGTCAAAGTCGGTGTGGCAGAAGGCAAAGGAGAAAAGACAGATATCCGGCTCCTTGAAAACAAGCAGATTTAAATAATAATCCTGCTGTTATTGCGCCATGAAAAGGGCAAAGGGGACTGATGCAGGAGTTTTCAGGGCCCTTCAGTCAGTGGATGCCGCAATATTCATTCCCTACCTCTCTTTTCTTTTCATCGGACCTTTGCTGGGCTATGCGGGGCTTAGCGTGCAAATGTCATACATACTCAAGGCGGCACTCACGCTGATTCTTGTCTTTGCGTTCTGGAACAGGTACAATCTCAAACTGAGAAAAGGATTCTCCCTCTTCAGCGTCTCATCAGGAATTGTGGTTTTTATCCTGTGGGTTTCGCTTGACAATCTTTACCCCCACATAGGAAAGCCGTCATGGTTCGTCCCGGACTCTTTCCTTTCCCTTCTGTTCCGTCTTGCCGGCGCCATAGTTGTCGCCCCCCTTGTGGAAGAGTTGTTTGTGAGAAGCTTTCTGATACGCTACCTTGTAAGCGAGAAATGGCAGTCGGTTAAAGTCGGGACTTTCACATGGGCATCCTTCATTGCGACTGTGCTCTTCTTCGGATTTTCCCATGACAGGTGGCTCGCAGGAATTTTTGCCGGCGCAATATTCAACATGGTGCTTTACCGCGAGAAGTCAGTGGAAGCGTGCATTGTTTCACATGCCGCGGCAAACCTGCTTCTCGCTGTTTTTGTTCTTGTAACAGGACAGTATGGCTTTTGGTAGGAAACTCACAGTTCTTCTGCGGTTTTGCTTGCTATCTCTTTGAAGTTCTTTTCTTCAAGATTCATTATCTCTTCGCTTGCCGACTTCAAGCCGCTTAAGATACCCAGCACCAGTCCAATCCCGCTGACGGTGAAGAAAACAATGTTTCCAATCGTGCTGATTTCGTCGTTGGGTCTTCCCTGCCCTGTCGCAAATGTCTTAAAAAACATGCTTCCTACAAATCCAAGTCCCACGCCAGATATTGCTCCTGCAAGCACACCTTTTGCCGCACCTTTGAATTTTATGCCCGCCTTTTCTGCTCTCGAAACAAGTTTTTCTGTTGTTTCAGGATTTATTTTGTGCACCAACTCATGGTACAGGGAAAG
>RFJB01000070.1 GCA_003695045.1 Candidatus Woesearchaeota archaeon
GTTCTACGATCTTTTTGAAAAATTTCTTGAGAAAAGAACCCGGATGGAGAAAGTTGTTGAAGAAAGGTTCAGGGATCTTTCTGAAAAAGAAAAGGTAAGCATTGAAGACATCAAGCGCGACCTTTACCACTTCTCAAATCCGGATGAGGTGTCAAGGTATGTGTTCCACATACTGTCAATGGGATACACGCGCTTCATGGACGAACACACAGTGAAATGGCTCTCCAGGGTTGGAAGAGCAGCGTCATACCAGAGCACCATCCTGCGAAGACGACAGAGGGCAGCACTTGAAAACCAGCGGAGGGATTACCTTACAGGATTCTTTACCAAGAGCGTAATAGACCAGAAACTGCCCGAGAAGATTCAGGAGTGGCAGACGGCATGCAGATCGGCATTAACAAATGAAAGAGAACTGGAGAAAATACCGCGCATATCTCTCATGTTCATAGACATTGACGACTTCGGCAAGTTCAACAAGCGATTCGGCCAGGCAACAGGCGACGATGTGCTCCGCTTTTTCGGCAGGAAAATTCTTGAGAACGTTCACGGAAAAGACATAGTGGGCAGGTACGGGGGCGAGGAGTTCATAGTCATCTGGCCCGGCCTCGGAAAGGAAGAAGCCAAGAAAAAAGCGGAAAGGATATTCAGGAGCATAACAGGAGAAAGGCACCGCTTCACAAACGGCCTGCCCGAGAGCAGCAGGGACTACGACGAGTTCAACGACAGGTTCACATTCAGCGGGGGCCTTGCAACGTTTCCGGACGACCTCCTGCAGCCGGACAGGGACCACCCTAAAAGAATCCCCAAGCCCTACCTTCACGAAAAATATTATTCCGTCGCGGACCTCGCAAAAAAGCACCCGAACGACCTCGCGCACGACCTGATAAAGGTGGCTAACAGGCAGGAGATGCTCGCAAAAGAGAAGGGCAAAGCAAGAATAATCGCTGACGAGAAAACATTCTGCAAGGCGTGAAAAACAGCCAGAGCCGGAAGGCAGCGAAGAATTTAAAAACAACAACAGAGTGGCGTTCTGCATGGAACTTGACAGGGAACTTGAAGTTGCAAAAGAGCTTGCGCTTTCTGCCGGAAAGAAGATAATGGAGATTTACAACAGAACCGACAGCCAGGTCTCCTACAAGGAAGACAGGAGCCCTCTTACCGAAGCGGACACGCAGTCAAACACGATTATCATGAACGGCCTGCGGAAAGAATTTCCCGACGACGGATTTCTGACAGAGGAAGAGAAGGACAGCGAGGAGCGCCTTGAAAAGCAGAGAGTGTGGATTGTTGATCCGCTTGACGGCACAAAGGAGTTCATAAAGCATACCGGCGAGTTCACAGTCAACATTGCATTGACAATAAACGGCTCTCCAGAGATTGGAGTTGTCTATGTTCCCGCACTGGACGAGCTCTACTTCTCCGCGAGAGGAAAGGGAGCGTTCGCAGTGAGGAACGGAAAAAAAGAGAAGCTCGCTGTCTCAAACAGAGAAAAAATAAACGAGATGCTCCTCGCAGTAAGCAGGGACCATTCAACCGAAGAGGAAAAAAAGCTCTCGGAACACTTTGCCGGAACAGAAGCAAGGGGAAGCTCGCTGAAAGGACTCATGATAGCAGAGGGAAAGGCGGAAGCATACTTCAGGGCAGGACCTGTCAACCAGTGGGACATCTGCGCCATGGAATCCGTGCTGACAGAAGCAGGAGGCATGCTTACAGATTTGACAGGGAACAGGATAAGATACAACACACGGGAAACATTAATAAAAGGGTTTCTTGCAAGCAATAACAGAGCGCACAGGGAAATCCTTGCGCTCATTGACAGGATAAGGAGGGGGGAATAGGTGGACCGCCTGGACTCGCTGGAAGCGCAGTCAATATACATAATAAGGGAAGCATACAACAGGTTCAAGAACCTTGTTATGCTGTGGTCTGTCGGGAAGGACAGCACCGTTCTGCTGTGGCTGATGAAAAAGGCATTCTTCGGCCATGCCCCGATTCCGCTTCTTCATATTGATACTGGATTCAAGATTCCCGAGATGATAAAATACAGGGACAAGCTGGCAATGGAGCTTGGACTGACAATGCTTGTGGGCCAAAACGAGGAAGCTCTGAGAAAAAAGGAAACATTTCCGGACGGCAAGCTTACCAGGGTGCAGTGCTGCATGGCGCTGAAAACGATAGCGCTGAGAAAAACGCTGAGCGGTGAGTGGCCGAGGAAGAAGCTCAACCTCAAAACAGGAAAGTATGAAGAAGACCCAAGCAGAGAGCCGTTCACAGGAGTCATTGTGGGCGTGAGGGCTGATGAAGAGGGCTCGCGCTCGAAAGAAAGGTATTTCTCCCCCAGGGACAAAGAGAGCAACTGGGATGTTGCTGACCAGCCGCCAGAATTGTGGAACCAGTTCAAAACGGATTTTGCGCCAGGAACGCACATAAGAATACATCCTCTTCTGGACTGGACAGAGCTTGACATCTGGGAGTACATAAAGAGAGAGAACATACCCGTGGTTTCGCTTTACTTTGACAACGGAAAGGGGCTGAGATACAGAAGTTTGGGATGCCAGCCCTGCACAAAGCCGATAGAGTCAAATGCAAAGAATGTTGACGACATCATAGAAGAGCTCCGGACGGGAAAGCTGGCAAACATAGCGGAGAGAGCGGGCAGGGACCAGGACAAGGAAGACGGGAACAGTCTGGAAACACTGAGAAGAGAGGGCTACATGTAGGGGATGAGAATGAAAGCCGAACAGGGAGAACCGTTCAAACTTGTAATCGTGGGGCATGTCGACCACGGAAAGTCAACCCTTGTCGGCCGGCTTCTTGCAGACACCGGCTCTCTTCCAGAGGGAAAACTGGAGCAGGTAAAGGAGTTCTGCGAAAAAAACGGCAGGCCGTTTGAGTACGCGTTCCTGCTTGATGCTCTAAAAGACGAGCAGGGGCAGGGAATCACGATAGACACTGCAAGGTGCTTTTTCAAAACGCAAAAGAGGGATTACCTGATATTTGACGCTCCCGGACACATAGAGTTTCTCAAGAACATGATTTCAGGTGCCGCAAGGGCGGAAGCGGCAGTGCTTGTGATTGATGCTGACGAGGGGATACAGGAAAACTCAAAGAGGCACGCATACATGCTGTCGCTCCTCGGAATAAGGCAGGTCATCGTGTGCGTAAACAAGATGGACCTCGCTGCCTACAAGCAGGATGTTTTTGAAAACATCAGAAAGGACTACGGTGCCTTCCTCTCAAAGATAGGAATAAGCCCTGTTGACTATCTTCCCGTGTCGGCAATGAAGGGGGACAATCTTGTAAAGCCGAGCGAAAACATGAAATGGTACAAGGGAAAAAACCTTTTGGAAGCCCTTGATTCTCTGCGCAAGGAGCCCCCGCTGGAAGACGCTCCGTTAAGAATTCCGGTTCAGGACGTTTACAGGTTTACGGAAAACAACGACAGGAGGAGAATAATTGCGGGCAGAGTGGAGTCAGGAACATTAAGAAAGGGCGACGAGATAATCCTTCTTCCGTCAGGAAAATCGACAAGGGTCAAAAGCATTGAAGAGTTCAACAGGCCGGCGCACCATCCGGAAGAAAAAGTTTCCGCAGGATACTCAACAGGATTCACTCTTGAAGAGCAGATCTATGTGAGGAGAGGCGAGATTGTCGCAAAGAAGGGCGAGAAGCTTCCGGAAGTTGCAAGCACATTCGAGGCGAACGTTTTCTGGATGGGAAGAAGCCCCCTTGTGGAAGGAAAGGAATACAAACTCAAGCTTGCAACCAGCGAAACACCGTTCAAGGTAAAGGAAATAATCTCTGTTCTAGACACAACCTCCCTGAAGAACGAGAAAGGAAAGAAGATAGCGAGGCACGCTGCAGGAAAGTGCGTCATTGAATGCCTGAAGCCCATTGCGTTTGACCTCGCCGAGAACCTGCAAAACACGAGCAGGTTTGTGATTGTTGAGGACTACGACATTGTCGGGGGAGGCATAATTGTCGCAAAGATTGACGGGTCGGAATACGTCCAGGAAAAGAGGATGCGGGAGGAGCACTGGGACAAGAGCATGGTAAGTTTTGAGGAACGCGCAATAAGGTACGGCCAGAAGCCGCTGTTCATCATGATTACGGGAAAGTCAGGAATTGACAAGAAGAGCATTGCGTGGCATCTTGAAAAGAAACTCTTCACGCTGGGAAAGAAGACATATTTTCTCGGAATACGAAACCTGCTCAGGGGCCTGAACAGGGACATAACGGACAAAAACTCAAGGGAGCACATCAGGCGCCTGGCTGAAGTGGCGAACTTCATGGTGGATGCGGGGCTGATAGTGATAGCAACAGCCAGCGACCTCTCGCACGAGGACTTCAATATGCTGCGCTCAATAGTGGACGAGACGCTGATAATAACAGTTGATACGCAGGAGGACTTCTCGGACCTCAACCTCGACTCAGAACTGCCGCCCGAAGAAAATGCCGAGAGGATAATAAAATACCTCAAATTCAAGGGCCTCATATTCAGCTTGTGATTAAGATGACAAAGAACGTGGTGTGGCATGAAGGCAAGGTAACCAGGCAGATGAGAAACGAACTGCTTGGATACGAAAACAGGGTGGTGTGGTTTACAGGCCTTTCCGGTTCAGGAAAATCAACGCTGGCAGTCGAAGTTGAAAAAAAACTCCATGAGAAGGGCATTCTTGCGTTCATTCTTGACGGCGACAACATAAGGCACGGGCTCAACTCCGACCTGGGCTTCTCAAAGGAAGACAGAAAGGAAAACATAAGACGCGTGGCAGAGGTGGCAAAGCTCTTCTACGAAGCAGGCGTTTATGTGCTGGTAAGCTTCATAAGCCCGTTCAGGTCCGAGAGGGACTACGCAAGGAAGCTGATAGGAAAGGACTTCGTGGAAGTGTTTGTTTCATGCCCTCTTGAAGAATGCATGAAGAGAGACCCGAAGGGAATGTACGAGAAGGCAAAAAAAGGGCTGATAAAGGAATTCACGGGAGTTGACAGCCCTTACGAAGAGCCGTTAAATCCTGAGATTGTCGTGGACACGAGCAAGGAAGAGATAAGCCAGAGCGTGAAAAAGATTCTTGACTGCATCCTTCCTCAGAGCTTGTCGTAGCCCCAGAGTTTGATAACGCTTTTTTCTTTGGGAAGGAAGCCCTCGCTGTGAAGGAGTTCGTCAAGCTTCCTGACTTCAGGATAGAATCTCCTTTTAAGTTTCAAATCAAAGGAGAGATTTCTTTCAGGTCTGCGTGAACGCGGCAGAAAATCAAACAGCGAGTGAAGTTTGGACTCGACTATGCCCAACCACCTAACAGGAACAAGAGTTCTCACGATTTTGTTTATTGGAGAGGGCACACCTGTAATA
>RFJB01000071.1 GCA_003695045.1 Candidatus Woesearchaeota archaeon
CATATATTTAAACTTTTCCAAACCCTTTATAAATAAAGAATGGCTTTCACTCGGTCATGCAGTTCAGACTAACAAGCCAGCTGGTTGTCGTTTTTGCTTTTGTTCTCTCCTTTTCCCTTGCCCTTCCGGCTGCGAATGCGAGAATCCTGAGCATGAAAGCCGACCTGGAAGCCATTTCTCAAAGCATAAGCGCCGGCTCAGGCAATGAATCAATCATAGTCCTCGGGAGCAGGGCGTCAAGCATTGAAAAGCTCCTTCTCAAATACGCCAGGGAGAACTACAAGGAGCTTGCAGGCGTGCCTTTGTTCAAAGAAGAGGACTTTACTGAAAACATCACGACCAACAACTCGGCAGTTTACATCATCGGAGGCCCCAAAGAGAGCATTCTTGCTGACAAAGTTGTAAATGAGGGAAAACTCCTCAAGGAATACCCGATATCCTTCGGAACAGTAAAAGAGTATTCCTTCCGGAGAATAAAGCACGTGATAGTTTCGGACAAGAGGGGCTATGGCAACTACGCGAAAAACACGGCAAAGTCGCCCCTCTCAAAGGTTGTCCCTCAAGAGTATGTTCCCGCTGCAGCAGCAGGCATAACTCTGCTTCTCCTCTGGCTTGGGAAAATACTTTACGCTCTTGCCTTCAAGATTGCAAGGGTGTTTGTATCAAGCAGAATAATGTCAAAGGTAAGGAAGAAGGAGATAAAAAAATCATTCAGCGGCTTTACCCTGAAAGGAGTCAGGATAAAATACCGCGAGTGGCTCTCAATATTCCTTGCGGCAGTCGTCTTTGCTGTTGCTGCATCTTACATCTACATCTTTGAACAGCCGGTTGTTCCCTATGTCCTCATGCATGTTGGAGTGAACAGCGTTATTTACGCTCTCAGGCACGGCACGCGCCTCTGGCTCGACAAAGTCCACAACATACACACAGAGTACATGTTCTGGTACTGGGGGGCCATTCTCACAATAATTTCCGGCTGGCTGGGAAGCACCTTTTCCCTTGCCGGCTACACTGTTTCGGAAACAAAAAAAGGGGAAAAGGAAGAGGGCCACATCGGCTTTGTCACCAACATAGCAACTTTCTTCGCGTTCCTGATATTTGCTGTCTGGAATTTCTTTGAGCCGAGTCCATTGCTGCAGTCAATAGAAACGCTCTCAATAAGCATTAGCTTTCTCTTCATGCTTCCGTTTAAGCCCTTTACCGGAAGGTATGTTTACAGATGGAACAGAAAGTTGTGGTGGCTGGGCTTCGTGCCGATAGCCGTTTTTTATGTGGCAGTGAATATTATTGTGTGATATCTACTCACTTATAAACCCTCGCCGTCTGGAAGAAGTCAATCCACGCCCTGACAAGGGGTTCTTTTTCTGCAATGGCAAACAGCTCGGGCTGGTCAAGGGCATAAGCCGTTTCCGATCCGTTTTTTACAAACCCGATGCGCCAGTCCCTCTCGTTCATTGAGTTTGGCTGGATGTACGCTGTTCCTTCAGAGGTCAGTCCTATGGCTGCTTTTGACCATCCGTCGCCTGAAGCTGTAAAGATGCCGTCAAGGGAGTGCTGGTTCCTGCCCTTTTGCCTGCTGACAGCTTCCACGAAATAGGCAGGGCTGGCAGCGCCGCCTTTTCCAATGTCTTCTCCAATGATGAGGACTGCGTGAAGAGACGGGTCAATCAGCAACGCCCCTGCGTCAACAAGGAAATCGGTAAGTGTTCCTTTGCGTTCATAGTCGATTGCGGCTTTCCTGATGCCGAGCAGCTCTTGAGGCGATGCAACAATGAAGTTGTGCACCCATGGATAGGGAAAGTAATCATCATGCGTTCCTCTTGCAGCATAAAAGTTGAGTTCCGGAATTTCGCGCCTTAATTTGAAGAGCGCGTCATTCGTTATCTCGGCGCAGTCCCCTGCCTTGTCCTGCCTTCCGAAGCGCGTGTGCCGCGGGAGTATTATTTTGTAAGCATCCGCATCATAGACCATGCCCTTCTCCGGCTGCGGCATCTTCTGATAGGAGTATGATGCGACAATGTCTTCAATTCTTGAAAGAATTTCCGGGCTGATTCCCGCGGCGCCTTTTGAGATTGTTGTCATTAAAAAGGAGGGAAGAAAAGAGGGAGTATATAAGGATTGCTGTGGTCAGCCCCTGTACTCCTTTGAACCTTTCTGAATGATTTCGAGGGCTGCTTTCAAGTCGGCAACGGCATCTTCAGGCCGTTTTATGACAACAATCGAGTAGTCGCTCTGCATGTCCGGAATGCCGTTCAAATGGTTGAGCATGGCTTTCCCGATGTCATGCGCAGAAATGAACGGCTCGGATTTTATAATCTCCTCAACAGTTTCCGGCTTGAGATAGTTCCTCTTCTTGGTGCCCTCGCCGAAACCGTCAGATGCCATTATGAACGCGTCTCCCGGCTCAAGATAGAAAACGTTGGGCTTGAGGTCTGTCTGAAAATTCCTGTCCCTGCCGTCCTTTGAATAGTTGTATTCCGAACTGAAAATTCCGAGGGGCTTTGCCTTTTCCACGTCCTGCCAGTGCGTGACTTTTCTTTCTCGCGCAGAGTAATGCAGCGGCCAGGGCGCTCCCGCGTTCCAGTATTCAACCACGCCGCTTGGCTCAGCAAATGCATAGCTCAGCGCGGCAGTCAGTCCCCTTTCAGAGAGGTTCCTCCATGCGTGCAGGAAGTCGTTCATTTTTGAGAAAAACTCTTCAGGACGGAAAACGCCGCAGCTGGCTGAGTTCTCAAAGCCCTCCTTGAAGAAACGTTCGTATTCTTTCAGGACTTCCCTGTCGCTCAGCGAGAGGTCGCTGATGAAGAATCCCACTGGAAGCACCGTGTCGCCTGACAAATCAAGAATTTTTGCGCCGTCAGGATACTTTGTTACGTTGTAACCTTTGTCTATGGTGGCGGGGTCGGCAAGCTTGAACCATTCATCGTGAAGGTAGATCCTGTCGCCTCCGGTTATGCTTTTCCCGTCTCTCCGGTCTTTCTCTTTCAGATAGGACGCCATGTATATGTCAAGACGCAGGCCGGGTATTTCTCCGACATAGTCGGGCACGTAATCTGCCCTGCTGTCATTTACGATGCCTCTTTCAAGAGTTCTGTCCGGTGTTCTGGCTGGTGTTTTCATGATGATACGTCCCCCAAACAAGTTACCACTAAACAGAGAACACTCAATCATATTTAAACATTCGTTTCCTATTCTGCTTAAAGGGCCAAAACGGCAGATATTTCTGCCGCTGCAGCACTTTGCCGTGCCGGAGAAGCACCAAAAGAAAGAGAAGCACTAAAAGAAATCTTAAAATATGAGCGCAGAATAGGAGCACGTAGGCAGCTTCGCTGCCGCCCGAATCAAATTCGCGGCAAAGTGAACTCTTTAAACCGGAGGTGGGTAATTTGGCAAAGATAACAAAAGAGGAAATCATAGTTCCCGCAAGCGTCCCCGCTGAGAGCAGGGAGGAATACATTAACAATTACATGGAAATCACGAAAGGAACAGGCAGGTTGATGCTCTTTGCAGGCGACCAGAAGGTGGAGCATCTCAACGACGACTTTTACGGAGAGGGCATTGCAGAGGATGATGCCGACCCGGAGCATCTGTTCAGAATTGCCAACGCAGCAAACATCGGCGTCTTCGCAGCGCAGTACGGCCTCATAGCGAGGTACGGCCCGACCTACAGCGAGGTCCCCTACCTTGTGAAGCTCAACTCCAAGACGAACCTTGTCAAGACGGACCAGCGCGACCCTGTAAGCAGGCAGTGGGTTTCCGTTGAGGACGTCATTCAACTCAAAAAGAACAGCAATCTCAAGATTTTGGGGGTTGGCTACACTGTTTACATCGGCAGCGAGTTCGAAGCGGAAATGCTCACCGAAGCTGCGCAGATTGTCAAGGAGGCCCACAAACACGGACTCATCACTGTGTTCTGGATGTATCCACGGGGAAAAGCAGTAAAGGACGAAAAGGATCCCCATCTCATTGCGGGAGCCGCCGGCGTTGCGGCATCCCTCGGTGCTGATTTCGCCAAAGTCAACTATCCGAAGCCGAAGGACGAAAGCATATCCAGGGCTGAAGCGTTCAGGGAAGCAATCCTCGCAGCTGGCAGAACCAAGATTGTGTGCGCCGGCGGCTCCAGCACGGATGTGAAGAAATTCCTGCAGACGCTTCAAGACCAGATATTCATAAGCGGCGCTTCAGGAAACGCAACCGGAAGGAACATACACCAGAAGGGCTTTGAGGAAGCAGTCAGGATGTGCAACGCGATATCGGCAATAACGCTTAATGACGCCACTGCCGAGGAAGCCCTAAGGATATACGAGGGCAGTTGAGTGCAGGCAACTTTTATGCAGATGCCCGACGATGGCTGCCCGGAACCGCCGCCAAACAATTAATGCCCCAAACAACGATGCCAAACGATGGTAAAGAATGGCGCGCGTCGAAAGAAAAAGGATTGACGAGAACGTTCTGAAAGAACTGGTCAGGGCGCAGAAGAACGAGATAACAGAGCACCGCGTCTATAAGAAGCTGGCGGAGATTGCCGGCGGCTCCAACGAGAAAGTCCTGAACCGGATTTCATCAGACGAGCTGCGGCACTACCAGTTCTGGAAAAGCATGACTGGCAGGGAGGTGAAGCCGTCCTCATTGAAAGTTTGGTGGTACGTTTTCCTGGCAAAAGCCCTCGGCGTGAATTTCTCCCTCAAGCTCATGGAGAGGGGCGAAGACCTCGCGGCAGTAAAATACGCGGGGCTAAGCAGCAATGTGAAGGAAGCAGAGCGCATAATGAAGGACGAGCAGAAGCACGAGAAAGAGCTGCTTGAAATGCTTGAAGAGGAGCGCCTTGAATACGCAAGCTCAATCGTGCTCGGGCTCAACGATGCCCTGGTTGAACTGACGGGCGCGCTTGCGGGGCTCACGCTCGCCCTCCAGAACAGCAGGATGGTCGCAATGGCAGGCTTTATCACCGGCTTTGCCGCATCGCTCTCAATGGCAGCATCCGAGTACCTCTCGTCAAAGGAGGAAAAGGGAAAAAACCCTCTCAAGTCAGCCACATACACGGGCATCGCATACATCATAACAGTCCTTCTTTTGATATCG
>RFJB01000072.1 GCA_003695045.1 Candidatus Woesearchaeota archaeon
GGAACGTTTGCAATGTCAGAAAGCTCGCCTGCTGTGGAAACGCCCCTTGAGAGCAGCGCTGCCCATATTTTTACCTCGTACAGATTCAAAGAGAAATACCTTCTAAGCTTGTTCAAAAACTCTTCCTTTACTATCATGTATCTCCCCCCCCTCTTTTTTTGCGGTGTACTTACGTACAACGCAGGAAAAGGGTGCACTACTATTAATATATTACGCTTTTTTACCGCTTTATAGTGTTCATTTATTTAAAGTTAATGGATATTTTTACCGCCGAGTGAAAAAAGCCCGAATCTGTAAAGCCGCAGGAGAACCCCTGTAAAGCCCGTATAAAAGAAAAAAGAGGGCGTATTTAAAGATTACTTTCGAGTGGTTTAAGGAAAGGATGGTTCTGGCTGTGTTACACGAAATAATGAAAGAATGAGCAACCTATAAGGTAGTGATACGGGCTGACTGAAAAGAGTGGTAAAAAGAGTGCCAAAAAGGAGCTGCAAAAAGCAGGCAAAGATTGCATAAGAGAGAAGTGCAGAAGAAAGAAAGAAGGGAGAAAGGAAGAAGAAAGAAGTGAAGAAAAAAGAAGGGGAAGAAAAACAAAAAAGGCGGCAGGTAATTGCTGCCGGTCCTAAAATAGGAGTCCGCCGTATGCCACAATCAGCGGCGCGAACACGAGAGCCACTATGGAGATGAGCTTGATGAGAATGTTCAAGCTCGGCCCTGATGTGTCCTTGAACGGGTCGCCCACAGTGTCTCCGACAACGGCTGCCTTGTGCGGCTCGGACCCTTTGCCTCCGTGGTGTCCTTCTTCTATGTATTTCTTGGCGTTGTCCCAGGCGCCCCCTGAGTTGGCCATGAATACCGCAAGCAAAAATCCTGTTACGGTTGTTCCTGCAAGAAGGCCGCCGAGCGCTTCGGCTCCGAGGAGGAATCCGACCACGAGAGGGGCAAGCACCGCTATTATGCCTGGAAGTATCATTTCCCTGAGGGCTGCTCCGGTGCTTATGTCGATGCACCTCTTGAAGTCCGGCTTTGCCTTTCCTTCCATAAGGCCTTTTATGCTTTTGAACTGCCTCCTGACTTCCTGGACCATGTCAAATGCCGCGCTTCCGACTGCCTTCATGGTCATTGCCGAGAAGATGAACGGCAGCAATGCTCCGAGGAAGAGACCCACTACAACTGCTGGTTTGCTGAGGTCTATTGCTGTAAGGTTGGCGACCTGGTTGAAGCTGGCGAAGAGTGCAAGCGCTGTGAGTGCTGCGCTTCCTATTGCAAAGCCCTTGCCGATTGCTGCTGTGGTGTTGCCTACTGCATCAAGTGCTTCTGCTCTCTTTCTGACATCAGAGCCCATCTTTGCCATTTCTGCTATTCCTGCTGCGTTGTCAGCAACCGGTCCGTATGTGTCTGTTGCCAGCGTTATTCCAAGCGTGGAGAGCATTCCCACGGCAGCAATTGCTATTCCGTAGAGGCCGCCAAAATAGTATGCAACAAGTATTGCTGCAGCAACTGAAAGCACGGGAATTATTGTGCTTATCATTCCGACTGAAATTCCGTCAATGATGTTTGTTGCAGGACCTGTTTCGGAAGCCGAAGCTATTCCCTGTGCCGGCTTCTTTTCGCTGGATGTGTAATATTCTGTTGAGAGCCCGATTATTATTCCTGATACGAGTCCTGCGAGCGTCGCCCAGAAGAGGGCGAGGTTGTCCTGCAGCGACCAGATGATGAAATAAGAGAAGACAGCCATCACGAGAGAGGATATGAAGATTCCCCTGTTGAGTGCCGAGTGGATGCTTCCCTTTCCTCTTGACCTCACAAAGAATGTGCCGATTATCGCAGAGATTATGCCCGCTGCCGCCAGGTTGAGGGGCATGAGAACATTCACTGCTTTCGTTGCCGTGGCAGATGCCGAAGCAAGTCCGATTACCATTGCAGCGATTATTGAGTCCACATAGCTTTCAAAGAGGTCTGCTCCCATGCCGGCAACATCGCCCACGTTGTCTCCTACGTTGTCAGCGATTACTGCCGGGTTTCTCGGGTCGTCCTCAGGAATGCCGGCCTCGACCTTTCCGACGAGGTCAGCCCCGACATCGGCTGCCTTTGTGTAGATTCCTCCCCCGACCCTTGCGAAGAGGGCTATGCTTGATGCGCCAAAGCCGAAGCCGTAAATTATGTTGGGGTCTCTGAAGACATAGTAGAGGACGGTAACGCCCAGAAGTCCGAGACCGACAACGCTCATTCCCATGACAGCCCCGCTGTTGAACGCAATCCTGAGGCCGTCATTGAGCGACTTCTTTGCTCCTGCCGCAGTCCTTGCATTGGCTGTCGTGGCAATGCGCATCCCGATGTTGCCGGCAAGCGCAGAAAATATGCCGCCCACGATGAAGGAAACTGCGAGCTTCCAGTTGAGGAAGTAGTAAAGGACAAGAGCAACTATCAGCATAAAGACGGACAGTATCTTGTATTCCTTGTTCAGGAATGTCATCGCGCCTTCGTAGATGAAGCGCGAGAGTTCTTTCATCTCTTTGGTGCCCGCGTCTGCTTTTCTTACCTTTCGGGCAAGAAAGAGCGCGAAAAGAAGCGCCAGTATGCTTGAAACAAGCGGAAATTCAAGTGCCATTGTAACACCCCCTGATTGGTTGAAAATTGCAGATTAATTAGAGTGCTGGTTTGATACCACTTTATAAAGGTTTCTATAAAGGTCTCCGGACTTTCCGTCTTGAGATGGTCTCGAGACAGGTTGCGCCGGCTGTTTCTTCAGACGGAAGTTTCTTCAGACGGCTATTTCCTCAGAAGGAGAACTATGAACATTACAGCGCCGATAAGTATCAGAAGGTTGGTCAGTATTACGACCGCAAGGTATCCGAAGTAGAGCTTCTCCGCTTTCTCAGGATGTTTTCTCCAGCGTTCCCAGAACGGTTGCGGCTTGGGCATTTCAAGAATTGGAAAGAAGAAGGGATTTATTTAATTTCCCAAAGCAGCTGCCTGAGTTTCACTTTCCGGCAGGGTTATGAGAGAGCCGGCATGTTCCGGATGAACTCGAACTCTCAAGAAGCTCCGGCCTGTTTTGCCTGATTAGCTGATTGGCTGATTCCGAGGTTAGTTCGCTGCTTCTTCGGCTGCTTCCATGTTGCCTTTTATGACCTTCAGCCGCGCGAAGTTCTCCCTTTCCATCTCTTCAAGGCGCATTGAAATCAGCGTTATTGACTCGGAGATTCTCGGAATCACTATCTGCTCCAGGGCATTCACTTTTCTCTTTGTTTTCTTTATTTCTTCCGCCAGCTTCTCGGCAGTCGATTCAAGCTCTGCGAGCTTTATTATCTCCTTCAGGGCTTCTTCAAACGCCTCGGATGCGGTGTCAAGCTCTGCCGAAGACGAAATCTTGCTGTACCCCCTGCCGTCTTTTCCGGCTTCAAAGTCAAGTTTCGGAACCTTCACGCCCATTATGGTTCTCGTTTCTGACTTAAGGGAAATCCAGCTGCTGTTCGAGTTCGCCGCTATGACAACATCCTGCTTTCCGGAGATTGCCTGCGCCATAACAAGCGCCCGAAACGCTGTTGATAGTTTCTCTTCCGCCTTGCTCCTGTACTGCTCAAGATCCTCAATGAGTTTGAAGAACTCGCTTACGAGAGCGTCCCGTTTCTCCTTCAGAAGCTTGTGCCCCTTTATCGCGAGTTTCTTCTTTCTCTTGAGCCGTAAAAGCTCCATGCGAGTTGCCTTGATGTTGGTTGCGACTGCCATTTTGCCTTCTTTTCCCCGCAAAGCTTACTGCTTTACATAATACTTCTCAATGTGCTCCTGCTTGACCTTCTTGAGCTCGTTCTTGGGCAGTGTTGAGAGAAGCTCCCAGCCGATTCTGAACGAACCTTCTATGATATCCCTGTTCTCGTCAGGCGCCTGCTGAACGAACCTTTTCTCGAAAAGGTCTGCAAACTTGAGGAACTTCTTGTCCCTGTCGCTGAGCGCCTCTTCGCCCACGACGGCCACGAGGTCCCGCAGGTCCCGTCCTTCAGCGTAAGCTGAATAGAGCTGGTTGGCGACTCCTGAATGGTCCTCCCTTGTCTTGCCTTCCCCTATGCCTTCATTCATAAGGCGGGAAAGCGAGGGAAGAACATCTATCGGGGGATAGATTCCGTTTCTGTGCAGGTCTTTTGAAACCACAATCTGTCCTTCTGTAATGTATCCTGTCAGGTCCGGAATGGGGTGCGAAATGTCTCCCTGCGGCATTGTCAGGATTGGAATCTGCGTTACCGAACCCTTCTTTCCCTTTATCTTTCCAGCCCTCTCGTAGAGGTTTGCAAGGTCTGTATACATGTATCCCGGGTAGCCCCTTCTTCCCGGTATTTCGTTTCTCGCTGCTGAAATCTCTCGCAGTGCCTCGCAGTAGTTCGTCATGTCGGTAAGGATGACAAGCACGTGCATTCCGTGCTCAAATGCGAGATACTCTGCTGTCGAAAGAGCCATTCTCGGAGTGATTATTCGCTCAATCGCAGGATCGTCTGCGAGATTGATGAAGCCGACCATCTTTTCTATTGTTCCTGTTCTCTCAAAGTCGTTCATGAAGAACTTCGCTTCCTCGAATGTGATTCCCATTGCTCCGAAAACGACAGCGAAGCTTTCTCCCTTGCCCCTGACCTTCGCCTGCCTGGCAATCTGCGCCGCAAGAAGGTTGTGCGGAAGTCCCGCCTCGCTGAAGATTGGAAGCTTTTGGCCTCTGACGAGGGTGTTCATCATGTCGATTGCTGAAACTCCCGTCTGGATGAACTCTTCGGGGAACTCTCGCGAAGCCGGGTTTATCGGCTGTCCGTTGATGTCAATCTTTTTGTCAGGGACTATGGGGGGCTTTCCATCTATGGGCTTTCCTATGCCGTTGAACAGGCGCCCGATCATCTCCTTGGAAACTCCGAGCTTCATTGTTTCCCCGGTGAATCTCACGCGTGTTCCTTTGGAGTCCATTCCCCTTGTGCCCTCGAAAACCTGGACAACAGCAAGGTCTTCCCTTGCCTCAAGAACCTGTCCGGTTCTCTTCTCGCCGCTTGAGAGTTCTATGTTGACCAGCTCTCCGTAGGCGATGCCTCTGACTCCTTCCACAATCATAAGAGGACCTGCGATTTCCCTTATTGAATTGTACTCTACAACTTTGCTCATTGTGATCCCTCCAGACTGGAAAATTCAGATTCCATTTTTGATTTTATCTCCTTCGCATACTTTTCGAATGTGTCGTTGGGATGCTCTTTCATTCTGGCAATGACATCCTTTATCTTCATTCCCGCAATGCTGTCTACCGAGACGCCGTTCTCCATTGCCTTGAGCGCCCGGTCATAGAAGCTGAGAATTATCTCGAGCATTGCAAGCTGTTTGGTAAGCGGGCAGAACGCGTCTACCTCGTGGTAGGCGTTCTGCTGAAGGAAGTCCTCCCTGAGCATCCTCGTGACTTCGAGAACCAGCCGTTCGGTGTCCGGCAGAGCATCAGGCCCGACCAGCTGGACTATCTCCTTAAGCTCGTCTTCCTTCTGGAGAAGGGACATTGCCTTTTCCCTGTATTCGGCCCAGTGCTCGCTCGCGTTCTTAAGATACCATTCCTTGACGGAATCAACGTAGAGCGAGTAGCTGTTGAGCCAGTTTATTGCCGGGAAGTGTCTTCTTGAAGCGAGGCTCTTGTCCAGCGCCCAGAAGGTCTTGTTTACTCTGAGAGTGTTCTGCGTGACCGGCTCTGAGAAGTCCCCTCCAGGAGGGCTTATTGCTCCTATAACCGTGACCGAACCTTCTTTGTTGTTGAGAGTGACCACTCTTCCGCTTCTCTCGTAGAACTGCGCCAGTCGCGTGGCGAGGTATGCGGGATAACCTTCTTCGCCGGGCATTTCTTCAAGTCGTCCCGAGATTTCTCTCATTGCTTCCGCCCATCTTGAAGTGCTGTCTGCCATGAGGGCGACGGCGTATCCCTGGTCTCGGAAGTATTCTGCAACGGTTATTCCTGTATACACTGATGCTTCCCTTGCCGCCACGGGCATGTTTGAAGTGTTTGCAATGATGAGCGTTCTTTCCAGCATCGGTTTTCCGCTCTTCGGGTCTTTGAGTTTGGGGAACGTTTTGAGAACGTCTGTCATCTCGTTTCCTCGCTCGCCGCAGCCGATGTAAATGATTATGTCAGCGTCGGACCACTTTGCGAGGCTCTGCTGCGTGACCGTCTTTCCCGTTCCGAAACCTCCGGGCGTGGCTGCTGTTCCGCCTTTTGCAACAGGGAAGAATGTGTCCAGAATTCTCTGTCCTGTAATGAGCGGCACTGACGGCTCCTCCTTCTGCTTCATGGGCCTCGGAATTCTCACGGGCCACTTCTGCAGCATTCGCACTTCTTCAATGCCTTTTTCTGTTTTGACTTTTGCTATGACATCGTCCACGGTGTAGGTTCCTTTTCCTGCTATCTCAACAATTTCTCCGTTTATGCCCGGAGGAATCATTATTTTGTGGTTTATGATTGATGTTTCCTGAACGTTTCCAATGATTTGCCCCTCTGTTACTTTGTCGCCCTTCTTGACTTCGGGGGTGAACTCCCACTTCTTCGAGTGGTCAACGGCAGGAGCTTCTATGCCCCTTGCTATGAAGTCCCCGCTCTGTTCTTTTATGATGTTGAGAGGCCTCATGATTCCGTCATAGATGTTTCCAAGGACTCCCGGAGCGAGTTCTATTGAAAGGGGCGAGCCCGTTGCGACAACCTCTGTGCCGGGCGCTATTCCCGTGGTCTCCTCGTAGACCTGGATTGTCGCGATGTCTTTTCTCAGCTCGATTACCTCGCCGATGAGCCCTTCTTTTCCGACTTTGACGACTTCATACATCTGCACCCCAAGCATTCCTGATGCCTGGACGACGGGGCCTGCTATTTTGATTATTTTTCCCACGATTTGTTTTTGATTCTTTTTCATCATAATCCACCTTCCTTGTGTTTTATTCGGTTTTACCGGAATTTTGTTCTGCTTATTTCTTCATTGCAACTCCTATTGCCTCTTCAAAGAGTTTCGCAAGCTTTTGCTTTGCAACACCCTTTGAGCCGGACTTGTCCGGCACCTGAACGAGCGTGATTCCGTGAAGCGGCCTGAACTTTTTCAGGATGTTGTTCCTGTCCATGAAGTCGTAGACTCCTTCTGTCAGGATGAGCAGTCCTGAACCGTCTTCACCGTAAAGGGAGATTATTTTGGCGGCTGCTGCTTCAATCTGCTCCGCTGCGTTTTGCGACTCGACATCAACTGCTATCGAGTTCTGGACGCCTGCCAGCCGGAACCCTAAAACAGTGTCCTCGTCTGCTATGACTGAGATGATGTTCTGTTTTCTTTCTTGCTGAGTCATTTGCCTGCCTCGTAAACTTTCGGTTTATGCTATGAGTGACTTTATTTCTTCCTCGCTGAAATTCTCCTCTTTCAGTTTGAGGGCTGTGTTGAGATTCTTTATCTCCAGCTCTTTGAGGATTATGTATCTGACAAGGTAACCTGCCTGAAGCGGGTGCCTTGCGTTCAAAAGCCCTGCGAGTTCTCTCATTGATTTTGAGAATGCAAGTTCGAGTGCTGAAGGAGACAGCTCTGTGAGGTGTTCTCCGTACTTGCTTTCTCTGAGGGCTGCTTCAAGCTGGGTCAGGTCTGATGCAGATGCCAGCGATTCTGTGTTGAGAAGCCCGCCCGGAATGAATTCGAGGGATGCGTCTTTCATTCTTCGAAACGCAATCCTTGCGTTGAAAACATCTATGACTGACCTCCAGTAGTCGAGGAATGCTCCGTTCATTTTTGACGGAACGGACTTGATGGACTTCAATACCCTGAGGATGTAATATCGGTCGAGTTCTGTGTTTGCTTCCTGGAGCCGGTCGAGAATTTCGTCGCCGAATCCGTTGAGGACCGCTGCGTATCTTGTTCCCTCAATTGCCTGGAAGAATGACTGGACATCCTCTACGCTCTGCAGTTTGTACTTGAGTTCCTCTTTTGATATGTGCTCAAGCGAGGGCGCGCTCAAAGAGCCGAGCGCCTGCGACTTCTGTTTGAGGTAGTTGAGAATCTGCTTTATGTCGTCTATCTCGAATTTGAGGGCGATTGCTTTTATTATGGGTTTTATCTTTGAAGGGGAGATGGATTCTATCCACTTGTAATCCTTGTAGAGGGATTCGTATAATTCATGGGAGAATTGAGAATAGTTTTTCGCGTGTTCTGCTATGTCAGCATACGAGGTGTCTTCGAGGAGCGCATACGCTTCCTGTTTTGAGGATGCCGCAGCGATGTCGGAATAGAAGTTCTGTGAAAGAAGGGCTGCAGTTCTGGCGCTGCACCTGGTGTTGGCATACAGGAACGGAGCAAGGTCAAGCGCCTGCTTTACTGCCGGAGCTATCACAACTACTCCCGCTAATGTTGCTCCTGCGAGCACGCCTGTGACAATCAAGCTCATTCCATTCAACCTCTTACTCGTTCTCCAAGAGTTTTGCAACCCTTATTCTTATATCGTCTCTCATTCTTTCCAATCTTGCCTGGAAGCTTTCGTCAATTCGCTTTCCTTCTGCATCTTCAACCATGATTCCTGCAGTTATGGGCGCCTCCGAGACAGTCCCTTTAATCTTCAGGGATGTGAGCAGTTTCCTGGCAAGTTCGGCGTCTTTCTTGTTGACAAGCAGTTTGAGCGGCTGTTTGAGAACGCCTTTGTTCGATGAGAGGACTGCCTTCATGAACTTCTGGTATTTTGAATCGCGCTTTATGCCGGAAAGGGCTTTTTCTATTATGCTGTCAATTATTTCTTCTCTTGTGTTAAGGTATTTTGTCTTGGCTTCAAGGCGCGCCTGGGCAAGCATTCTGTCCCTGAGAAGCTGCTTTTCAAGCTCTATTTTTTCTTCTCCTGCTTTTATTATTTCGTCCGCTTCTTTCTGCTTTTTTTCTTCATACTGCTTTGCTTCCTCTTCTGCTTTTGCAAGAATGGCGCTTGCCCTGTCTTCTGCTTCCTTGAGCAGTTTTTCCTTGATTTTGAGGAATCCTTTGTTTTCAATCATTCGTTTCACCTGTTATTTCAATGTTCAATCATGCAACAATCAAAGTATGTGCAGTCCTATCATTATGAGTATTGATATCAGGAGGCCGAAGATGGCATATGTTTCGGGCATGACGCTCAGGACCAGACCTTTTCCTGTGGATTTGGGATTTCTCACTGATGCGCCGATGCTCATTGCCGACACGACGCCCTGACCGACAGCGGAAACAGCGGAAAAGCCGATTGCTATGCCCGCGCCTATTCCTCCAAGGCCCTGCATTATAGTTATGCCTGATTTTAATGCTCCCAGGAGTCCGGCTCCTGTCATAAGGAGGATTGCTATTATGATTCCGTATAGCGCCTGCGTCTCAGGCAGAACAGAAAACAGGATGCTCTTTCCGAAGACCTTGTCGTTTTCTGCTGTCGCGCCCACTCCTGAGGATGCAGCAATTCCCTGCCCGATTGCGGACACTGCGCCGAGACCGACTGCAAGGCCGGCCCCTACTGCAATAAGCCCTGCCGGAACAGAGAGGGATGCTTTGGTTGCTCCGATTATGCCGCCGCCCACAAGCAGCAGGATTGCAACGAGGAAGCCGTATAACGCCTGCGTCTCGGGAAGCACCGAAAACAGGATGCTCTTTCCGAATCGTTTGTTGTCCTCGGTCACTGATGCGACTGCGGATGCCGCTGCAATTCCCTGGCCCATTGCTGATATTGCAGCAAAGCCGACTGCAAGTCCCGCGCCTATTGAGACCAGGCCGAGAGGCAGGGATAAGTCAGGCCGCGATGCCCCGATTATGCCGCCGCCCACAAGCAGCAGGACTGATATGAGGAATCCGTAAAGCGCCTGTGTTTGAGGCAGGACTGAGAACAACAGCGCTTTTCCGAACATTTTGACATCGCGAAGCACAGAGGCGATTCCTGCTGACACGACATAGCCCTGCCCGACAGCGGAAACTGCTGCTATGCCTATTGCAAGAGCCGCCCCGACGGCAACGAGGCCTGTGGGAATTCCCAGACCTGCAAGTTTGTCGGAAGCGCCCATAAGTCCTGTGCCTATCATGATGAGGATTGCGATGAGGAAGCCCATCAACGCCTGGGTTTCCGGGATGATTGAGAAGATTATGCTCTTTCCGAACATTTCCTTTTTCTCGGCTACTGCGGTTATTCCTGATGCTGCGCTTACTCCCTGGCCGACTGCCGAGACCGCTGCAAGGCCGACAGCCAAACCAGCACCAACAGCAACCAAACCAGCAGCAACACCCAAACCAGACTTAACAACACCAATAATACCAGCACCAACCAACAACAAAACAGCA
>RFJB01000073.1 GCA_003695045.1 Candidatus Woesearchaeota archaeon
AAATAATTAATTTCAATATTGAAATAAATATAATATATTAAACTGGTGTCCGGCCTGCTCATTCGCATTCAACCAATAAAAACAAATTACCAATCATAACTTATAAAACATATTTTGTAAAATATCTTATAAAAAATAACTTATGCGAAATATGTTTTGTAAAGAACTGTTTGAATCTGTTTTCTGACTTTCTTTCGGCTTTTTCGGCACAACTTCCACCAACACAATCCCAAGACAAAGGTTTTTCTTATGAAGCTTCTCACCAAAACGACAAAACCCACATCTCAAAATAACATTTCCATAAGAAACAAAGGGGTAAGGGGGTGGCTTGGCGGAAACATCTCTTCAAAGCAGTTGTTGCGCCTTCTTTCCCAAATCAAAAACCTATTAAATACAACACAGATACAAACTAACGGTCAGCATGGCAGCAGACAACGAAAAAATACTGTCCTTTGTCAGGGCGCACGGCCCCATAATACCAGTCCAGCTCGCAAAGCACATAGGAACAAACATCCTGTTCGCATCGGCAATGCTTGGAGAGCTGGCAAGCAAAGGGCTGCTCAAGATATCACATGTAAAAGTAGGCGGCACCCCGCTCTATTACCTTCCGGGCCAGGAGCACAAACTCCAAAATTACTCAAAAAACCTGCACGAAAAAGAGCAAAGGGCATACGAGCTTCTCAAACAACAAGGAGTCCTTCAGGATTCAAAACAGGACCCTGTCATAAGGGCCGCTCTCAGAAACATAAAGGATTACGCAGTGCCTCTTGAAGTAACCACAAGCGCGACAGAACCGCCGCAGCTCTTCTGGAAATGGTATCTCCTCTCAAACAGCGAAGCAGAGGAGAAAATAAGAAAGCTCCTTGGAATTGGCAACCCCCCAGAACAACAAACCCCTGCAGAAGCACCAGAACAACCCATGGAAGAGCCCCAAAAAGAAACCAGAACACCAATCAAACGAGACGAACCCGCTCCCGAACAGCCGGAGCAAAAAACACCAAAACACACCGAATCAAAACAGGAAAAAACAACAACCCACCAGTCAGACGACTTCATAAAGTCAATATACTTATTCTTCAGGAAAAAATCAATCACTGTGAGAGATGAAAAAATAGTTCGGAAAGGAAGCGACGCCGAATTCGTTGTTGAAATACCCTCGCCTGTCGGCAACCTCAGGTACTTTGTTAAAGCAAAATCAAAAAAGAACTCCAACGATTCAGACATAAGCGCGGCATTCCTGCAAGGGCAGAGAAAAAACCTTCCCACAATATACCTCACGACAGGAAAAGTCACAAACAAAGCCAAGAAATCGGCCGAAAAGGACTTCCCCTCAATGCTCATCATAGAACTTTCTGAAGGGGACTGATACAATGGGAACTAATCTTGCGCCGCTTCTCAAACCAGAGCCGGTAAAAATAGACATCCTCAAAGGCAGGGTCGTGGCTGTTGACGCGTTCAACACACTATACCAGTTCCTAACGACAATAAGGGGTCCCGACGGAGCACTTCTTTCAGACAGCAAAGGCAGGCCGACATCGCACCTCGTCGGACTGTTCTCGAGAACAGCAAAGCTTGTCGAATCCGGAATAAAACCGGTATTTGTCTTTGACGGAGAGCCGCCCGAATTAAAGGGCCAGGAAAGGCAACGAAGAAAAGACGTCAAAGAAGACGCTGCGAAAAAATACGAGGAAGCCGCGCAAAAAGAAGACATTGAAGAAATGAGAAAATTCGCTTCCAGAACTGCAGTCCTCACAAAGGAAATGGTTGAAGAGTCAAAAGAGCTTCTTGATGCAATGGGAATCCCAACCGTTCAGGCGCCCTCTGAAGGAGAAGCCCAGGTTGCGGCAATGGTAAGGCAGGGCAGGGCGTTCGCAGGCGTCTCGCAGGATTACGACAGTTTGCTCCACGGAAATCCAAGAATAATAAGAAACCTTTCACTGACAGGAAGAAGAAAGCGCGTCACCGGCGTAGGGTATGTTTCTGTTTCGCCCGAAATGATACTCCTTTCAGACACCCTCAACAACTTGGGCATAGACCTTGACGGGCTGATATTCCTGTCAATACTTGTCGGCACGGACTACAATCCCGGCGGCATAAAAGGCATAGGGCCGAAAAAAGCGCTTGCTCTCGTGCAAAAGCACAAGCCGAATTACGAAAACATATTCAGAGAGGTTGAATGGCCTGAAAGCATGCCGTCCTGGAAGGAAATATTTGACACAATAAAAAACATGCCCGTAACATCAGAATACGACCTCTCATGGAAGCCGGTCGACAGGGACAAAATAATAAAAATGCTCTGCGGGGAGCACGACTTTTCCGAAGAAAGAGTTCTATCAACACTTCAAAAAATCGATTCTGAAGAAAGAAAACAAAAGTCGCTCGGCGACTTCTTCGGCTGAACGGAGTTGTAAAAATGATTGCAGCAAAAGTCCCAAAAAAGCACGCTCAAAAAGCAAGGGAGGAAATAATCAGAAAGAACCTCCTGAACAAAAATTACAAAATCACATCAGACAAGGATTTTGTTTATTTTCCCCTCACCGAAAAAGCAAAGATAAAAAACGCACAAATCACAAGCAAAAGGGGCACAAAACTCAAAAAAGCTGAAAAGCCGCGAAACCTCAAACAAGCCCTGAAAGGAGTTCTCACAAAAAAAGAGCTCGCGCATCTAAAAACCAGCTTTGACGTTGTAGGGAGCATAGCAATAATGGAAATAGACCCTGCGCTGGTTCCAAAAGAAAAAACAATAGCGCAAAAACTCCTCGAGATAAATCCTGCTATAAAAACAGTTCTCAAAAAGGCAGGAGCGCACGAAGGCAGGTTCAGAACCCAAAAACTCAAACACCTCGCAGGCAAAAGAACAAAAGAGGCATGCGTCAGAGAGAACAACGTAACACTCTGCCTGAATGTTGAAAAAGTTTACTTCTCCGTCCGGCTTGCAACAGAGAGGAAAAGAATCGCCTCGCTCGTGAATCCGGGAGAAAAAGTGCTCGTTATGTTTTCCGGGTGCGGGCCCTACACATGCGTCATAGCAAAAAACACACAGGCAAAGAAAGTCGTAGGAGTAGAACTGAATCCTGAAGCGCACAAATATGCCCAACTCAACATAAAACAAAACAAACTTGAGGAAAAAGCAGAGGCAGTCCTCGGGGATGCACGGGAAAGCCACCTGCTCGGAAAGTTTGACAGAATATTAATGCCCCTCCCCAAATCCGCAGAGGAATTTCTTGATGCTGCGCTTCTCGCAGCAAAATCCAAAACAACAATACACCTATACACATTCGGAAGCGAAGAAGAGCTTGAAGACAGAAAAAAGCAGGTCAGGCAGATATGCAGACAGCACGGCAAAAGAATAAGAATCATTCACACCGAAAGGTGCGGCCAGTTCTCCCCAAAAGTTTACAGGTGGTGCATTGACTTCCGATTGCTTTAAATATTTCTTTCTCTTCACTTCAAACGCGCGCGATGATTAAGTGAACACCCGAGCCCTATGGCTGACGGAAGTAACTGATGAGCGCGCACCCATTATTCTAACAATTCTTCAAAGAACCAGTCACTTATGCGAGATAGACAAATACCAACCCATTCTTTTGTAGTTTACTCTTTGATTTTTTCCTTTCAAAAGCTCAAATTCAATCCCTTTAAATCCGGCATCCTCAAGCATTTTTCCAGCAATCTCTTTTGAAACCTTAAACTCTTCATACCTGAACAGATCCATAATTGCGGTTTTTATCTGGTCGGCAACATTCTTTTCTTCAGGAGACGGCATTGCCAGGATGTGCTCTGCAGCGCACCCAAGCACGGATTCTGCAAATTTCCCAATATCAGATGGTTGATAATCCTTATTAAAATCATAGTCTGGAATGAAAACATCCCCTATAACATGAAGGCCTCCTTTTCTAAGATTGTTGTAAATCATTTTCAAAGCTTCTTCCTTGTTGTCAAAATGATGAAATGCAAATGTATGCAGAACGGCTTCTACTTCTCTGTCGCTGATGTATTCCTCTGCTTTTTTACAAACAAACTTCATGTTACTGAGGTGATGCTCGCTTGCCTTTCTTTCGCACAATTCCAGAAAAGAAGGGTCCGGTTCCACAACAGTATATGTGCCGACACCATCCTTTTTCGCAATCATAACCGCAAGGTCTCCTGTTCCGGGTCCGTACTCAATAATATCTACAAGGCCCCCTCTCCCTCCTTCCCTTTCAATAACCTTGTCTATTTCACTGCTTATTCTTTCAAACAAAACAGGATAAAGAGGGTACTGCTTCATCTGCTCCTGATAAAAATTTACTCTCTCCTGTCCTGTAACCGAGTAATCCGACTCAAGGGCATGCAGTACAGCCGAAAAATACCCAGTCCTGTTTTCCAACCCTCCTTTCCCCATTTCACCATCCCTTGCCAGTTTTTATATGGCCTGCCCCTTCCTTACCAGGGCAAAGTAAGATTCATGCCAGTGTCTTCCCTTCCTATGATATCCTTCTCCATGATACGGATCAGAGAATCTCACAGTGTCTATGCAAAGAACTTCAAAACCCGACAAGAGGCGCTTAAAGTCGTTTAAGGAATAAAACCTCAAATAAACATCATTCCTCACAAATTCCCTGTCCGAGATTTTCGTTCCAAGACCTTTCTGCGGGTCCCGTATTGTTTTAACTTCTACAATTGCAAGAGCTCCGTCTTTCATGACGCGCTTAAACTCCTTAATTACATCTTCCGGTTTCCTCAGATGCTCTATGACGCCCTCACAAACTATAAGATCCACGCTTGCATCCGGAATTTCAATATCTTTCAGATTGTTCTTGAGAAGTTTGACATCAACCTTCTTTGTTTTCGCTGTTTCCGTGCATTTTTTCAACGCTTCTGCTGAAAAGTCAACACCTATTGCACGCATGCCCCTTTCCGCAAGGGCTATCAGGTTTCTCCCGTCTCCACAACCAGCGTCAAGAACAACATTCTTGCCCTCGGATTTCAGGAACTCAACCTTGTTCATAATATAATCTGTGGGACCTTCTCGCCACACAGAGTTTTTATCTGTGAATTTTTCATACACCTTATCCCATAACTTTTCCTCTCCTGTCATTTTTTTCACCTCACAGAATTCATCAGTCGCAAAGATAACTGTCCAGGTCGCCGCGTTTTGCAATGCTTCTGACTGCTCTTATTGTTTCCATGATTAGCATGCTTCGTGCGTCCTCTGTAAATGCCCCGATATGCGGCGTCCAGATCAGATTCCTGTGCTTTAACAGCTTCTCCACGACAACATTCCTTTTACCCTCCAGCAGGCAATCCTCTCCCTCAATAACATCAACAGCCGCTTTTATCCTTCCAGAATCAAGTGCCTTCAGAAGGGCTGAATTTTCTATAACCGCTCCGCGGCTTGTGTTTATCAGGACGCTTCCTTTATTCATCATAAAGATGTTACTTTGGTTTATCAGGTGATGCGAAGTTTCATTGTAAGAACAGTGCAAAGTTACAATATTGCTTCGCTGGAGAATCTCATTTAAACTTGCAAATTCAACACCCATCTCTTCAGCTTTCACTCTTAAGTCCCTGATGTCGTTCACCAGAACCTTCATACCTAAACATTTGCCTATCTCTGCCACTCTGCTTCCTATTCTGCCGAAGCCAACAACACCAAGGACCTTTCCCTTTAACTCTGTCCCTTTTTTCCCTTTCAATCTGTCCCATTCCTTTTTTTCAAACCAGAACTTCTCACTGCGCACAACTCCGAGCATAAGCCCTATTGTGTGCTCAGCCACGCTCTCAGTCGCATACCCTGGAATGTGCAGCGCAAGGATGCCTCTCTTTTTGCACTCTTCAACAGGAAGGTTGTCATAACCAGTGGATCTTGTTATAACTGCCTTGAGGAAAGGCATTCTGTCAAGGTCGCTAACATCAAGCACACTTTCACTCGTGATGACAACCAATTCCGCTTCTCCTGAAACATTCCCTTCCTCCTTTGCCTTTTTGAAAGAATTCCTAAATATCCTGAGAGTGTGCTCTTTCAACTCTCTTCTAAACACTTCTGTCTCCTCCTGATTGCAATTGTAAATATCAATTCTCATACTGTAGCCCTCCGATATACTCAATCAGGTCGGCCACCCTGCAGCAATAGCCATACTCATTATCATGAAATATTGAAAGAAAGACAGAATTGTTTTTCACTCCACTTCCAAATTTGCTTATAATTCCACTTTCTCTGCGCCTAAGATAGTCAATGCTTACTCTTGGAATTCCGGCTCTGTCCACAGATACTATTCTCTCTATTCCCTTCTGTTTTATCGCTTCATCAATTTCATCCAGAAAATTATCACGTGGGCTTCTGGAAAGCTCCAGTATGGCATGTATGACAGACACAATTTGTGTTGGAACCCGGTAGCTGTGGCTTGTAAATTTTCCTTTCAATTCAGGCAAAGCCCTTCCCACAGACTCTGCAATTCCAGTTCTCACAGGTATTATTGATGCAACAGAGCTTCTTCCAAGCTGATATTTTGTATGATAACCATCAATCATCTGCTGACCTCTCAGTGCAGGATGCACTGTCAGCAGATGCCCCCCTTTTACTCCATACAGCTCTTTGAGAACCGCTATTACAGGAACAATGGCGTTGCCTGTGCATGTGCTCGCCGAGATTATCCTGTTTCTTTTCAAATCCAGCTTTTCGTGATTGACTCCGTAAACAGCATAAAAGTCGCACTTCTCAATGTTTCTTGTGACTACAACCTGAAGATTCTTTCTCTTTCTGCATATTTTGTTAAGTTCAGAATACGATGCGGTCCCTGAGGCATCAACTACAATGTCGCATTCAAACTTTGACCACGGAATCTTCCTAATCTCGCCTTTCTGCAGATATGCTATCTCTCTTACAGATTCACTTTCCTTTTCTATTACTATTTCATGACCGCTCTTCCTCACGCGGAAAGGACTTCTTCCGTAAACAGAATCGTTTGCGAGAAGATAAGTTGCGCTTTCAACCGGCATCAAATCTGCAACTGCCACTATGTCGAAGCTTCTGTTTTCTTCAATTGACAATCTTGTTAGATTCCTTCCTATTCTTCCAAACCCAAACAATCCAACCCTTGTCCTTCTGGAATCTTCCTTATGAGCTTGTTTTCTCCTGCTCATTTTATCATCTCAAACATCTTGATATCACTTGTTGGTGGTTATTATATACATAAATTCTTTTGCTAATTTTCTTGAAAAAACGAAAGATTTAATATTAGAAATCTCTATTTGTCAATCAAGATGCTTGACAAAATTGACCTTCTTGACAGGAGGATAATCTACGAGCTTGATTTCAATGCACGCATGCCTTTATCGCAGCTTGCAAAAAAGTTACACGTATCCAAACAGACAGTGAAAAACAGGATAGACAAACTTCTTGAAAGGAACATCATCCTCGGCTTTTACACAGACATAAGCGCCTCGAAGATAGGTTATGAAATTTACATTGTTTATTTCAAATTTTACAAAATGAGCCCTGAAAAGGAAGCAGAGTTCATAAACCACATGTGCTCACAGAAAAATATCGGGGTAAACATCTCCATAAATGGAAAATGGGATTACGGAATAGACATCTGGGCCAGGGATGTGGTTGAGTTTGAAGAAATATACAGAAATGCAATGTCAGACTGGGAAAAATATGTTCGGGAAAAAGACATTATGATAGAAACCGGATTCTACTATTTTAAGCCAACTCAAATCCTTAATCTGAAGTCAAATGAAATGATTGCAATGGAAGGACCCATAGAAAGACCAGAGCTTGACGCCACAGACACAACCATACTCAGAAAATTATCTTCAAATGCAAGAGTTCCTTTAACACACCTCGCAGAAGTTACCGGCCTGACACCCAACGGAGTAAAGGCAAGAATCAAAACACTTCAGTCACGAGGCATAATTCTGGGGTATCGCGTTTTCATAAACTACCAAAAGCTTGGTTTTCTCCACTACCGAGTTTTTCTTCACATGGAATCCTACACTCCGCAACTTGAAAAGAAGCTCATTGAATACCTGAAACAGAACAAGACCTGTCCTTCCATCACAAAGACGATTGGCTACTGCGAGCTGGAATTCAGAGCAGTGGTTTCTTCAGTGGACGAATTCTACGCCCTCATGAATGATATGAAAAATACTTTCCCGGAAATAAAAGAGTACGAGTCAATAATATACGCCAAGATGCACGGTGCATGGAACTATTTCCCCTTCTGATGCTGTTCAAGCAGTTCATCCAAACATGCTTATGTAAGAATAGTCGTCCTCTTTCTCGTGCTGCCTGACCTTTTCAATGGCATACTCAAAGTCCTTCTTCGTAATCTTCGTCCTCTTGTTTCTTATGGCGCTGTACCCGGCTTCTGTCGCAACCGCCTTGACTTCCGCTCCTGAAAAGCCCTTCATCTTCTTTACCAAACTGTCAATGTCAATGCGCTTGTCAAGCTTCATGTTTCTCGTGTGAATCGTGAATATTTCCTTCAGGCCTTCCTCGTCAGGAGCCGGAACCTTGATAAGCCGGTCAAGCCTGCCGGGCCTTATCACGGCAGGGTCGAGAATGTCAAGCCGGTTGGTGCACCCGATGACCTTCACATTGCCCAGATTCTTGAACCCGTCAATCTCGGCAAGAAGCTGCATGAATGTCCTCTGAACTTCCCTCTCGCCGCTTGTTCCTACCTCAATCCTTCTTGCGGCGAGAGCGTCAATCTCGTCAATGAAAACGATGCTCGGCGCCTTTTCGCGGGCAAGCTCGAATATCTCCTTAACAAGCTTCGCTCCTTCCCCGATGAATTTCTGCACAAGCTCCGACGCAACAATCTCAATAAAAGTTGCCTTGGTTGATGTTGCAACAGCTTTCGCAAGAAGCGTCTTTCCCGTTCCCGGAGGGCCGTAAAGAAGAATCCCCTTCGGAGGGGTGATGCCTATTTTCTTGAAGAGCTCGGGGTTTTTCAGCGGAAGCTCGACAACCTCCTTGATTTCCTCCGCCTGCTCGTCAAGCCCTCCAATGTCAGACCACTTCACGTTCGGCTTTTCGACAATCACGAACTGCTCAACTGTAAACTTCTTGCTTCTCGGAATCTTTCTTACAATTGTGAGGTTTTTCTGCTCAACCAGAACCGTGTCTCCCGGCTTCACGCCTTTGCATTCTGATGCGATATTCACAAAAAACCTGTTTCCGTTCGGAACCTTGATGATGGCATGCTCGCCCATGACCTCTGCGACTTCGCAAACCATCAACGCAGGATACCTGAACTTGTCAAGCTCTCTCTTAAGCTGATGGACGGTTTCTTTCAGAATTCTGTTCTCTTCTTCAAGGGAATCCCTGTCCAGGGCATAACTGTACATTACATTCTCAAGCTCGTCCTTGGTAGGCATGCCCCTCAGTGTTCATTAACTCTTTAAAAAAGTTGTGCTTCTCAGTTCGGATGAGCGTCCAAACCCCTGAAAACTTAAACAACAAGACGTCCTCCACGCATAATCCAGACCCTTCTTCCCTTGCTGTCCGATCCGAAAATGTCAAGCTTCTGCCTTTTCGCGTTGATAACCACATCATAATGATATGTTGTTGCCCTGTCCGCATCATAGCCCGCGCCAAGAGCAACATGAATCATGCCCGCAATCTTCTCGCTCACAATCAGGTATCTTGAAAGCGGAGCTTTCTGATTGGTGTTGACAGCGAATTCACCAATCTTCGCAAAATTTGCCTTCATAAGTTCAAACTCCTGCTTTGAAAGAACCGTCCTCTTTCTCAACAGGGACTGCCATGCGTTATTCCTGTGCTTTTCAATGGCAGAAACAACATCTTTAGGCCCTTTTTTTATTTCGTATCCCTTCTTTGATGCTTCAATCACAAGAGGCCTTTTCCAGGACAGAACATACGACCTGTCAATACTGACGACGACGTCTCCGACAATCCTTCCTTCAACCCATTCAGGGGTAACAAAACATTCTCCTCCGGGAATGTTCGCCATCATGCCATACGCCTTTCCTTCCTTCTTCATCAGTTCAGGATTTACAACAAACCTTGCATCAGCATCAGAACGCTTTATGCCTCTTAAAGAGCCGTCGGGTTTCCTGATGCAAACCCTGAAGTTGCTTCCCTTGCCGCTTCTTACCTCTATAACGTCGCACTTCTTCATTGCCAGCTCAATCTTCCTGTTCTCCATCCTCATTTCTTTCCAGTCAATGTCATTGCTCGCAACAAACTCTTCAACAGGAACGGTCTGGGTGAAACCAATTCTTGACAACGGCGGCCTCTCTTCTTTTGCGCTGTTTGCAAGCCACGGGAACTTAAAGATAATCTGGCCGGGCGACGTCCATTTCGAACACTTCCCGCTTTTTCCGCATTTAACCGGATACCCGATTGCCTCTCCGAAAACGTGCCTGCCGTAAAACCCGTTTCCGCTTATGCCGAATACTGCTTCAGCAACTTCAAACTGCAGGTTTAAAACAGAGGACATCTTTCTGTATGCAGAAAAGACCTTTTCCCTTTTCCACATGGAAAGGTGGCATCCTGCAAGGGTGTTCGCAAGTTCAGCGCTCTTTTCCGGAAACTCTTCTGCGTTCTTTCTCATTGTGTGCGCCTTGAATGAAACATCACAGCCCTTCTTTGCCGCCGCAAAAATCATGAACCATGCAATAATGAAATTATCGAGATAGTCCTCAAACACAAGACCTTCCTCTTCCGGAACAAGCTCGAAGCGTACCTGCAACCTTTCCCTCTTTTTCGGATTGAAAGAATTCTTCCACACCGCATCGCATACCTGTTCAAGCTTGGCGCCAATATTTTTAATCCTCTTTTTCCACCAAAACGATGTCTTCTTTTCTTCCAGACCTTTCACTGATTCTGCAAGATTGACAACCTCTGCCGGCTCAAACATCGACCTGAAAAACAATTTATCCTTCCCTTTCATCAGGTGGGATGCCAGATTGACGAATTCATCCACTTCTTTACTTCCACTCTTTCTGCCGTTCCAGACGGACACGAGATTTTTCACGAAGCAGTCATTCATTCCCCTGCTGCTTCCATAGAGGAACAGGTCAACTCCTGTTTCACTACAAGCCCTGCTCAGGCATGCCGCCTCAAAAAACAACCCTTCAACATCTCTCGTCTGCTTTCCCTTTGGAAAGGGAAGAACGACAAGCAATCTGTCCTTCCCAAGAGAACTCAAAAACCGCTTCCACAATTCAACGCTCTCTCTGAACGCTTCCTTGTCCTTTCTTCCATACCTTGCCATCATGCGCCAACTCCGAAATCGGTTTCCTATTTTATGTTCAGAAGAAGAAGCGTTCTCTGGGGGCCTGAAATGAACTCCGCTCCTTTTTCCCCCACAAAAACCATGTCCTCAACACGAATTCCGAATGATTTCTCATAAACTGCCGGCTCCAGGGTAAAAACAGAACCTTCCCGTATAACGTCTTTCGAACCGGGCCTCAGAAACGGCTTCTCGTGAATCTCGACTCCGACGCCATGCCCCAAGCTGTGGACAAGCTTCTCTCCCAGAATCTTTCTTGCCCTGTCATCTACTTCTGATGCTTTAGCGCCTACTCTTATTGCGCTGAAAGAAGAATCCCTTGCTTCAATGACCTTCCTGAAAGATTCAAGCTCCCTTTGTGAAGGACCGTTCTTGTTCTTCTTCAAATAAACAGTCCTGCTTATGTCCGCATGGTAACCTTTGTACTTTACCCCGAAATCAATGATGCAGAATCCGGGAGCAAGGGGTTTATTCAGGGCTCTTGCGTGGGGGATCCTTGAGTTTCTTCCGGAAGCAACAATGGGCTCAAAGGCAGTTCCTCCAAAAACAGACGCCTCCTCAACAAGGAACTTCTTCACATCAGTTTCTTTTCTGAACAACCTGAAATTAAGAAAACACTTTGAGAGAATCTCCTCAGTGGTTGCAGCTGCCTTCCGCAGAAGAGAAACTTCACGCGCTTCCTTGATTTCTCTAACGCTGTCAAGCTCCTCATCAACGCTCACAATCCTTCCTATCCTTCCAAGGCGCTTTGAAAACGAAAGCGGAATTCTTGCTGAAGCCACGCCAATCCTCGGCTTCTTCTTCATTCTGGAAGCCATCCTCCCAAGTTCTTCCATTACGCTTCTGCACGAAACAAGAATGACGTCGTTTCTGCACTTCAAGGCATCTATTACCAGAGGGGAAGCAAAGAGGAACGCCTTTCTTTTGGTAACGAGCAGAAGCGACTCGTCGGTGTTCTGCTCCAGAAGGTAATCCATGAGGGGCTCTGAATTGTAAACATACCTTAACAGCACAACCCAGTCCAGATTGTTCTTTCTCATGACATCTCTTAACCTGTCAAAACCCGACTTCACCTTCATTTTCTACGCCCTCTCTTAATGACTTAGCCGTATCCTGTCTGTCACGAGCCCTTTCATGGTTATTCCGCTTCTCGTTTCCCTCTTTCCATAAAAACCCGCGCTTTTCAGAATGTCCTCCATCCTGCCGAACATCATGAAGGGCTCCAACGGAACTCTCTCGCCTTTCCTTATTAAAACTGCCGAATCGGACAGAACAGAAAACTCCGTCGTGGCGGAATTGCTGGTGTGGCTTCCTATCACGCTTTCAACAAGAATGAAATCATCAACTTCAACATTCTTTCCGGAAACCTCAATATTGCTGAACTCAATGCTGCTTCTTCCCGCATGCCCGTTGTTTTCCACTCCAAAACGTTTTGAAGTGTTGTAGTCGCTTACAACACCCTTCAGAGAGCCGTCTTTAACAAGGTCAACCTTTTTTGAGCGCGACCCATCATAATCAAAAGGATACGAGTTGATTCCTGACTTCTTAAGAGGGTTGTCGACAATTCTGAGATTGCTGTCAAAAATTCTCTCTCCAGAACTGAAGTTCCCAAGGGCGTACCTTCCCGCCCTGTCCCTTATCATGTCCAGACGGAAGTTTGGAAGAAAAGCATACTCCAAAAGTTCAGAAGCAACATTCGGGGAAAGCACAACAACCTTTGGAAGGCGCTTCACTCTCTTCCGGTTCAGCCCTTCCAGGGACCTCATTAGGGCGTTCCTCCATACGTTCTCTTTTTTTCTCGTTCCGACCAGACTTCCGCTTTCAATGCTTTCCCACGAAGAAGATTTTTTTCCGTTCGAGCCGGCAGTTATGGAAACAGAACTTCCGTAGTAGGTGCTTCTGAATATGTTGTGCAGACCTTCTGACGTTTCAATCTCGAACTCATTTACCGAAACGCCCGAATGGCCGAAGGTCACCCTGACGTCAAGCCCTTTCCCGAACCGACTTTCTCTGACAAGCTCTATCATTCCCGAAGCATCTTCCAACACAACATCCTTTCCCTGCTCTGCCAGTTCAGCGTCGAAACATTTCATTGCCCGCGCCTTTTGCCCGGGCGGAAGACCGTAAAAGAATTCAAGCTCAGGAGCAGACCTCAGCAATCTGACGCTTCTCCGAAGGTTTTTCTCATCAAGAGACGCCATCTCTGCAGATACAAACTTTTTTCCCTTCCACAGGCGCACAAAGTATGAGCACGAGCTTCCTGACGACACTTCTTTTGTCCGGTTGTTTCTCACAACGCTGCTGACGGACGAAGCAGCACTTTTCACAATAGAATAATCGCTTGCCTCGTCTAAAACTCTCTTAAGCCGTGATGATACAAGCGCCATTCTCAAGCGCCCCCCACCAAGGTTCTTCCCAGCAGGACCTTCGGGTTAAACCCAACCACAGGGACCGACTGGCCGAACTTTCCGCACAGGCCCGCCATTCCCACCGCAGGGGTTCTCCCTATTTTTTCAATGCTGCTCAGCATCTCCAATGTGTTTCCGGAAAGCGAAACACCCTTCACAGGAGTTTTAACAGCGCCCTTCTCAATAATATAACCGTAACTTGCGTTGAACTGAAAGTTGCCGCTCGCAATATCCACCTGTCCGCCGGCGCTTCCGCCAAGAAGAAAACCCTTTTTCACATCCTCAATGAGCTCTTCATCAGAGCTGCTTCCGGGAAGCAGATTGGTATTGCTCATTCTCACAGCGGGAATGTTGCCTACCCCTTCCGAGCGCGCGTTGCCGGTCGACACAGTTTCCATTACAGCAGCGGTTTCTCTTGAGTGCATGAATGACTTCAGAATTCCTCTTTTGACAATCTCTGTTTTTTGAGAAGGCACGCCCTCGTCGTCAAAGAAAAAGCTCCCCCACAATCCAGCCATCGTGGCATCATCAACAATGTTCAATTCATCCGTTCCGTTGTTTTCACCGGATTCTCGTTTGGAAAGTTTCCTGCCAATCATCCCCTGAAGGCAGCTCTCCCCGTTCAGAACTCCGTCCGCCTCTGCCGCGTGGCCGAATGCCTCGTGGATGAGAACATCCACCAGCTCCTCGTCCACAACCACAGGGAACACCCCGCCCCTTGCCGGTTTTGCAATAAGCGCCTCTTTAAGCCGGAAGGAAAGACGCTCAAGAAGACCTGCCATTCCGTCGCTTTCAACGCGCCACCTCCTCCTTCCCGAGTAAACGCTTGAAATCCTGCCCCCATCAAACACCTCGAACCCTGCCTGAAAGCCAAGTATGCCGCTGTGCTCTTCCACCCTTGAGTTCCGCTTACCTGTCAAAGTAGCGTTAGCATAGGTATAGAGCAAATCCTGGACTGCTTCGCTGCCCGAAGAATTCAGAAGCCCAATCCTTTTGTGAACGCTTGAGTATCCCATGGAAACACCGGACAATTTTCCCCTGCTCTTCTCCCCAGAACCGGTGTTATCATCATCTGTCTTTTGTTTTCCAAACTTCTCAACCGTTTCAGAGTGAAGCTCTTTCATTCGCCTGAGTATGTCCTCGTTCTCAACATCCTCAGGACTGACCTTTGGTTTCACACTGAACCTTCCCGAAGCAAAACTTCTGTCCTCAACTTTTTCTTCCCCGTTGTTTTTGCTCCTCTTTCCAAGCAACACAGCATTTCTTAGCGCCTCCCTCGCTGCTCTCTCCGCTGCACCTTTCCAGTCATTCCTGTTGAGCGTGGCAGCAGAAAAACCCCAGCATCCCTTCAAAAGAACTCTTGCAGAAACCGCGCGTGCAGATTCAAACCCTGCTTCCCTCGCAGATCCATTTGCGAATTTCAACCTTCTGTTGCTCGTCTCCCCAACTCTGAACTCCCAGTAAGACCCACGTTCAAGGGCTTTCACCCTTTTTGATACAGAAGCAAGAATCTCTTCCACTCCAAGGTCCATTTTAATCTCTTCTTGCCGATCCCGCTATAGCTTCGCCTGAATTTCGCCCAGTATCTTCGAGAGATGCTTTGCCACCGCATCCTTCAAGTCCATCGGATGAAGTTCCCTTGCAACAAATGTTCTCTCCAGCTCATCATAAGATGAGAAAGCAACATTTCCCCCGAACTTTTCCGGGCGCTCAACAACAAACTCAGTCACTCTCGGGAACACAACAAGCTTGGCAATCGCGAGCACGGGATTTTCCTCTACAACCCCTTCGGGGCAGTATGCTTTCCTCAGCTTTTTCGCGACGCTTGCCTCGTCGTCTTTCAGCGAAATGAGCGACTCCGAAACAGAGCTTGACATCTTGCCTTTGCTGGTCAGCGACGGAATGAGAGGGGTGTGAACGCAGGTCGGCGCTTTGTATTCGAGACCCGGCAGCAGTTCTCTTGCGAGCATGTGAATCTTCCTCTGCTCGATGCCGCCGTATGCGATGTCCACCCCGAGCCACTTTATGTCAGCAATCTGCATCAGCGGGTAAATCATTTGCGAAACCTTTGCATGCTCCATGTCGCGGCCCACTTCCTGCATGCTCCTCAAGGCTCTGTTGAGGGTGGTCCTAAGCGAGAGTTTCAGAACGTCATCAACATACTCAATGCTTCGCTGGAACGAAGAGCCGAGAACATACTCAGCATCCACAAGTCCGGCAGCCCTGAAAATCTTTTCCCACTCCGACACCTGCTTCTTTATGAAATCCCAGTCCCCCTTCTGGTTCAGCCATGTGTGCCAGTCAGCAAACAGGACCTTAACTTTCGCACCTGCCTTCTGAAAGTCAAGAAGCTTCGTAATAGTCACGAGATGCCCCAGGTGAACATCCCCTGAAGTTTCGTAACCGCAATACACAACCGGCCTTTCATCTGAACCGCACCTTTTAGCGTGCTCTCTCAGCTCGGCCTCATCAACAACTTCGACAGCATTTCTCCTCATCAGATCGAAAGCATCATTCCCTGCATTGTCCGCCATTTTTTACCACCATAAAAGCCAAACCTTCTCCTGAACATGGTATCCTGAAAAACCCTTGCAGGACCTGTTTACATGCGTTCTTATTAACTGCGCTTAACCACATGCGCCCTGTTTAACTATTTAATTCTTTTCGTCTGTCAGCGGCGATGTCTTTCCTTTCAGGAGTTGAGCGTTTCTAACGCCATTCCGGCACGGTTTCAGCCATTCAAAACATTTAAATACTACTTATCATAACAGGATACCTGTAGTCGGGTGGAATTTACTCTTCAGGAGTTAAAGGAAAGAGGTCTAAATTCCCCTTTGACGCAATCGCAGGCACGCATTTACCAATAAAACCAAGGGTGGCTATTATGGCAGACGATGATAAAAAATTTTCAAAAGAACTCATAGGCAAGACAGTCGTTAGCAAGACCGGAAAGCGCTTCGGCGAACTCGGCGACATAATCTTCGAGACCCGCTCGGGAGAGCTCATTCATATGCTCCTCCACAACCCAACATCCTATACTGAAAAGCTGGAGCTGGAAAAGGACAAAGACGGGAACATTCTGATACCATTCAGCGCAGTAATTGCAATCGGCGACTTCCTCGTAATAGCCGAAGAAGACATCATATAAAACAGCAAAGCCGGCTGTTTTTTATTTGCTTTCTTCTGATTTCTTCCTCCCTTTCTTTCACATCCGCAACCTAAACATTTTAATACTAAACCCTAATACTTATTGGACAATGGAATCTTCAATATGGATAGAGAAATACAGGCCGCAGAAATTCTCCGAGGTAAGGGGGCAGAAAGACATAGTCCGCAGGGTAAAGTCCTTTGTGGAGCAGAAAAACATGCCCCACCTTCTCTTTGCCGGGCCTGCCGGAGTGGGCAAGACAACGCTTGCCCTTGTAATCGCAAAGGAACTCTTCGGCCCGGGGTGGAAACAGAACTTTCTCGAACTGAATGCCTCGGACGAGCGCGGTATTGACGTCATACGAAACAAAGTAAAGGACTTCGCGAGAACGAGAGCGATAGGCGACGTTCCCTTTAAGATAATCTACCTTGACGAGTGCGACGCTCTCACAAGGGAAGCCCAGCAAGCGTTGAGGCGCACGATGGAAAACTACACATCCGCGACGCGCTTCATACTAAGCTGCAATTACTCGTCCAAAATAATAGACCCCATACAGAGCCGCTGCACGGTCTTCAGATTCAAACCGCTGGACCCTGAAGACATAAACGCCATCATAGACCGCATTGCAAAGTCGGAAAACCTGAAAGTGGACGAGTCGGCAAGGGAAGCCCTCATCCAGGTAAGCGGAGGCGACTGCAGAAGAGCCGAAAACATTCTTCAAAGCTGCGCGGCACTTTCAAACACCATAACAGAAGAAATGGTTTACTCGCTCGCATCAGTGGCGAGGCCCAAAGAAGTCAAAGAAGTGCTTAACCTTGCTGTTCAGGGAAAATTTTCCGATGCCAGAAAGAAACTTCTTGACACCATGCTCAAATATGGGCTTTCAGGTCTGGACATCATAAAACAGATACAGAGCAACATCTGGGCCCTTGATGTTCCAAACAGAAAAAAGGTTGAACTCATAGACAAATGCGGAGAGATAGAATTCAGAATGACCGAGGGAAGCGACGAGTACCTGCAGCTCGAAGCGTTTCTTGCATACGTAATGCTTTCAGCATCCGGAGCGGACAACTAAACAACTGCTCTGCGAAACGGCTTGTTAACAAAAATGGCATCCGGCCAAAAAAAGAGGGGCACTGCCGAAGTTGAACCGGCAATTGATTCCGGCTCAGCGCTAACTCCTTCTGCAAACCATGAGCTGATGAGCAGGATCGTTCTTGAAAGCAGGCAAGTTGCCCAGATGAACCAGACTCTCTTTGAAAAACTCAACGAGGCGCAGAAAACAATAGAACTTCTCAAAAGAGACGTGGCGCTGCTGCAAAACCAGCACGACGAAGACCTCATCCATCCTCAAATCCGGCTTTTAGAGGAGCAGCTCAGCGAAAAATCCCTTATCATAAACCAGCTCAAGTCAGAGATTGAGGAGCTGAATTCCATCATCAAACAAAAAGATGAAGACATTTCGCGCATGCAGGCAGAAAACCATGCATTGGAATCAAAACTAAAATCCAAGAATCAGATAATAGAACAGCTCGGCTCAAACCTTGAGGAAAAAGAAAAAGCATATCTCGATTTTGAGGAAGACAAAAAGAAGCTTTCGTCTTCTCTTGACGAACTTCAAAGACAAATTCATGAGAAGGACAAGAGAGTGATGCTTCTTGAAAAACTCGTCAGGGACAAGGAAGAGCAGATACAAAATCTGCACCGCGCTCTTAATGATAAAGAAAGCGAGAAACTGCACCTTTTGAATGTCCTTAAAAAGATTGAAGCCGACAACAACCGACTCATGCGCCGCGCCCACGACCTTTCAAAAAATGTCAATGTTCTTACAGAAGACCTTCAAATCAAGGACAGAATTGTGCAGGAAGCCCAGAGAAAAAATGTGGAGACCGGCAAGAAGCTTTCAGCACTGAAAAAGCAGCTTGTGGAACTTTCCGAACGCATCGACATCATGGAAAAAGCAAACAAGGATGCCATAGAGCGGCTTGAAAAAGCAGAATCAAAAGCCAAAACACTGGAGCAAGAACTTTCCCACCAGAAAACAATCAACAGAAACCTTGTTGCCTACTATGAAAACCTGATGAGAATGGAAAGGGAGAAGCACGAGACGCGCATGCGCGCCCTCATAGCAGACCACACCAAGCGGGAACTCGAACTAAAGACCAAAATTGCACTCCTCGAAGAAAAAGAAGCCCCTGCTCAAAAACAACCGTCAGCAATTCTTCCTCCGGTTCCGGGATTTTCAGAAACAGTTCTCAAGCCCGAAAAAATCAGGAAAGAAGAGAAAACAAAACAGCAGGAGCAAAGTTCCGCCGCAGCCGGAAATAAGGAAGAGCTTGAAGACGACTCGCTCTCTTTTTCTGTCGCAACCCCTGAAGAGCTCGTTCCAATGATAAAAACCGCCTTTGACCACGGCGACAGCCCGGAAACAATAAGAAAGTCGCTTCTCAATGCGGGGTATTCTCCTGCCGTGATTGAAAAGGCGATAGAAAAAGTGACACAATAAAAAAAATAAATTAAAGCCAGCGGTTTAGCTGGCGTGCTTTACAAGCAGCGTCTTGCTTGCGGTCTGCTCGTAATCATAGCGCAACCTTATCGTGATTACCTTTTCGTAGTTTGTCGTTGCTCCGCTCACGTCCTGGTTGCACCTTATGGTCCTCTTGCCGCCGTAAAGCGTTATGGTTCCGGAAGGACCTCCGCCCAAGCCGGGGCAGTCCGCAGGGTGGCCCTCAATTCCCGTGTCCACTTCAACATACACCTTGTCCTCGTTGGTCACTGTGCTGTCGCAGTTTGTTCCTTCGCCATAAATCTTTCCAAGCCCTGCATGGGAGACCTCGAAAGTGAACGAAATCCTGTTCTGGCCCATGGGGCTCTGCTCAAAAGATGTTACCTGAACAGGCGCTCCCGAATTGAAGACGGTCTTCTTCTCATTGACCTTGCACACCGTTTCAGCATCAAAGTCCAGCACGTCCTCGATTATGCAGAGCTTTGTGTTGGCGACCGTCTCATAGGTGTAGCAGGCGTCTGCCCTCAGAGTAAAAATCATGTTCCCCGACAACTGGCCGGCATAGTTGAAATTCGGGAAGTTGATGTATGTTATTGTTCCGTCAATGATGTTGCCGTCTGAGTCCTTCATTGTTCCAAGCAGGTCCTCGTCAGGATGTTTGACAAGGTCTGCGGGGCTGACGCTGAAGTCGGCAGGGTCTATTCCTGTAAGCTCCACAGTGACTTCGTTTGCAGGAACGTCGTGTTCGCCCTTGTTCTGCACCCTCAATGCCACTTCAAACGGATAATTACCGCCATCATAAACTTCAGGTGGCGGGGCGCCGTCCATAAAATCAATGCTGAGGCCCTCTGTGCCTCCGACAAAAGGGGTTTTGTCGCTGCTTGTGGTGCTGGAGTTTCCACTGCCGCAGCCCGAAACCAAAACCAAAACCGCCAAAACGGCAAAAATCATCATTCCTTCGCGCTTCATTTGAATTACCTCCTCATCCGCAATATATCCTGACAATGACTTCCGATTATCCTATTCCTTGATGAAACCGTATATAAACCTTTTCCTGTTTATGCGCTTTACTGGGTTCTTATATTCCTTATCGTCACATCCTGCGAGATGCTCTGCATGTATCCATACTCCAGGCGTATGTTCAAAGGAGCAACGTAGGTTTCTGTTGTAGGAACATCAAAAGTGCAGAATATAACTCCTCTGCCGTCAACAAGCTTGAATTCGTCAGCACTTGGCTCGCACGCTGTTGAAGGGGGAGATCCGCTGAGGGTTACAGAATAAGTTAGCGTTCCAAGGTCTTCAAAACCCAGATTCTGAGGGCAGCTGTGCGCCCCCTGCGTTGCAGGAGGCCATGTAATGGTGTTCCTGTCGACAACTTTGCCTCCCCCCACATTGGAAACATAAATCCTGAACTGGACAGAGCCGGGCATGGCAATCTCTTCTATGCTGCTTACAGCCACAGGCGCCCCCTGGCTTCCGGTGCCGTCAACCTGGCCGACTCGGCAGGGCTTGTCCTCTATGCCTGTGTAAGGATTGCCGTCAATGCACACAGTCGCAGATGCTTCAGTAATATACTCGTAGCATGCAGTCGCCTGAATTCTCGGCCTGTATTCTGAAACTCCATCCGGCAGGTTCAGTTCGGCACTGGGAGTTGCGCAGCTGTCTCCGCTGTTGCAACTCATATCAATAATCTTATAGCCGCCCATGCTGTTGTAGGGGCTTTTCCCCTTCAACGGCGCTATCCTCTTATAGGGAGCTAATCCGGGAAGTATTGAGGGATCATAACCGCTCAGGTAAATGTACCCATCAAGGGTGCTTCCGTCAATATCCGCCGCCCCCCTGTTCCACACCTCAATCATAAGGGGAAACTTATCGTGAGCGTCGTTTGTGTCATAAACTGTCAGAGGAGGGTTGTCTTTGACAAACCTCAACTCCAAGCCCTGGCTTCCCTGATGAGGGTTGTAGTCGGTGGTTCCCTGGCTGTTCCTGATAATGCCGCCGGGAGAAGCGCATCCGGAAACGAAAAGTGAAACGACTATTACAAAAAGAAGCATCTTCATACGGTGTTTTCCGTTCAGTTTCATCCACCTCTTCATCTTTCTATTGCCAAACTATTTTATAAATATTGCCTGAAATCACGAGCTAACCCGGCAGCATCTTTCCGCGCCGGGGCAGGAGTTTACCTTATCCCTGTCCCAGTTAGGGCATTCTGATTCGGGAAGGCATTTGTACCCTGAATTCTCCCTCTCGCATTTCGGGAGCGCCTCTCTGCAGCAGACCTTTGATGAGTCCTCGCACTTCCTGTTCTCGTCAAAGCCGCCGAATATGTCGCAAACACCCCAGACGCCGCGCTCTTTGCAGTTATCCGGAGGGCAGAAAGGACTTTCCCTGAACTTCTCGTTCTTTTCTCCCTCAATCTTCACATCCACTTCAGAGCCCTGAATGTAGCCATAATAAAGGTTGAGCGCCAGCACAGTCGGGAACACACCCCTGTCCTTTGACACTTCATAAGTACATGTGAAAGGAAGCCTCTTTTCCAAATCCTGCGTAAGCACAAGTTCATCCGGTTCGCATCTCAACGGCAGAGTTCCTATTCTGGCATCCATCTTCACAATATTGATTCTCTCCAAGCTTTCGCTGTCTCCTGCTCCGTTGCAAACAGCTTCAAGAGCATCATCAGCCACCACCTGGCCCGTTCCTGCATTCTTTACATAAATCATGAACTGGAAGGTTGCAGTTCCCCTCTCAGCGCTTTCAGCAACAATACCTGTTTTTATCTTGTCCACCACGACAGGGGCTCCCTGGGTCGGAACGCTTACCTCTTCAGAGAACTCGCATGCCTTGGCAGAACTCTCAGAGTAAGGTTCGGGGTCAATGCATATCTGCTGGGAGGCATGGGTTTGATAGATGTAGCACGCCTGCGCGTGAATGTAGCAGGAATCTTCTGCATCAAGAGCCCTTGCCGAAAGGTACTTCCGCGTCATTCCTCCTGCGAGGTTGTTGATGTCGCTCTTCCTCAGGTCAAATGTCGACGAATAAACGCCGTTCACTACGCCGCTGCCTTCCAGTTGGACGCTCTTGCAGCCCCATGCTCTTAGAATGCCCTCTTCAACATCCTGGAATCCCTTGTTCTGAAGCTCAATTCCAATCTGAAAGCGAGCGTTTTTTTGCACCACATCAGGCGGGGCATTATTAAGCCAGAAGACCTCCACCCCCTTCCCGCCGACATTTGTTCTCGGAATAACATCATTGTTGGTTCTGCTTCCGCTGACTGCAGTTCCAAAGCTGTTCGCGCAGCCGCCCACCAAAATTGCAGCAAAAATCAATGCTGCTGACAAGCCAAGCGCAGAGTATTTCATCTTTTCCTCACTTTTTTATGCAATAACCGGCGGCTCAGGATCAGGGCATATGTCTCTCTTAATGCAGTTCTCACACAGCTCTCTTCCAAACTCTGAAGCGCAGTTCTCGAGCACCCTGTTTGAGTAAACCTGCGTGTTATACTTGTCCTGCCATATCAGACCATCCGCCTGTCTTGCAGTATTGTCCCTGTCCCAGTAGCACTCGCCGGCATTATA